>CAYODZ010000001.1:0-13527 GCA_964402835.1 uncultured Gammaproteobacteria bacterium
TTTTTTGGCTGGGGGACTAGGATTCGAACCTAGGTTGGCGGAGTCAGAGTCCGCAGTCCTACCGCTAGACGATCCCCCAATAAAGCGGGACGGGTTCCCGTTAGCGCTTCGAGAACTGGGTCGCGCGACGGGCTTTGCGCAGGCCGACTTTCTTGCGCTCGACTTCGCGCGAATCGCGGGTCACGAAACCGGCTTTGCGCAGCGTCGGACGCAGCGTCTCGTCGTACTGCATGAGCGCGCGGGTCAGGCCGTGGCGGATTGCGCCCGCCTGTCCGGTGTTACCGCCGCCCGCAACCGTCACGAGGACGTCAAACTTGTTCGCGGCATCGACGCTCTGGAGCGGCTGACGCACGATCATGCGCGCAGTCTCGCGACCGAAGTACTCATCGAGCGGCGTCGCGTTGACCGTGATCTTGCCGGTACCCGGCGAGAGAAACACGCGTGCGGTGGATGTCTTGCGACGACCCGTACCGTAATTGGAAGCCTTTGCCATTCGTTCAGTTTCCGTTAGATGTCCAGCGCCTGAGGCTGCTGGGCAGTGTGCTTGTGGTCGGGGCCCGCGTATACCTTGAGCTTCTGGAACATCGAGCGGCCGAGCGGGTTCTTCGGCAACATGCCCTTCACTGCGATCTCAATCGCGCGCGTCGGGTGCTTGTCCATCATCTTGCCGAGCGTGATCGACTTCATGCTGCCGATGTAGCCGGTGTGGTGGTAGTACACCTTATCGGCGAGCTTGTTGCCGGTGACACGGACTTTGTCGGCATTGATCACGACAATGTAATCGCCGGTGTCGACGTGCGGCGTGTACTCGGGCTTGTGCTTCCCGCGCAAACGGCGCGCGAGCTCGGTCGCAAGGCGGCCAAGCGTCTTGTCGGTGGCGTCAACGATGTACCAATCGCGCTTGACCGTCTCGGTCTTGGCGCTGAAAGTCTTCATTCTCAGGTGCTCCAAACGGGTAATGCCGGTACCAAAGAGCGGCAATTCTACGGGCTCAGGGCTATATCTGCAACCGTTTCACGACCCTACCGTTGATCAAATGCTCGTCGACGATTTCGTCGATATCCGCCGTATCCAGGTAGGTATACCAAGTCCCCTCGGGGTAGACGACCAGTACCGGACCCTCTTCGCAGCGGTCCAGGCAGCCCGCTTTATTCACGCGAACACCCCCCGGGAGGGCAAGCCCAGCGGCCTTAATACGGGCTTTTGCATGCGCCCGCGCCTGCTCCGCGCCGTGGTCCTGGCAGCAGGCACGGCCCTCGCGGACGTTGGTACAAAAAAACGCGTGGCGGCGGTAGAACGACACGGCTCAGAAGCGGTATTCGAGCTGGATGGCCGTATACGTGTCCGTGGACTCCAAGCCGGCTGGCACCGTGGTGTTGTGCTTCACGGTGAACGACAGGCTCGAGTAAATCGAACCAATGAGGTTGGTCTTGAGCGCGGTTGTGGCTTCCGAGTAGGTATTGTTGTCACCCGCTTCGACCACGAGACGCTGGCTGAACTCGCTGGTCTCGCTGATCGTCCACAACCAACCACCCGCGAGGCGCAGAATCGCGTCGTTCTCGCTGCGCCCGTCCGTGTATTCAACCTGGCGTGCACCGAGGCCGATTTCGGCCGTGACCGTGTGTTGGTCGCTCGATAGCAGCTCGCGCCCGTAACCGACGGCCTCGGAGGTTCGTTGGTCGATGCCCGCGAAGCGGTCGCGTTCGAACTGCCCCGTCAGGAACACATAATCGCGTTCGCTGAGCTTGTAGTCGGTCTTGCCGGTCAGTACGAAACGTTCGGCCGTTGTTCCCGTCGCGTCGCTCGCGCGATGCCCGACCAGGTTCACCGTATGGCGCCAATTCTCAACCTCGTAGCCGAGCAGGAGTTGCGCGTTGAGATTGGTCGTCTCTGTGTTGCCGGTGTTCGCAGCGAAGCCGCCAATAATCTGACCGATCCATCGACCTGACGGCACTTCTTCCTCGCCTGGCGGCACGCTCGGAAAGGCCGGGTCGGCATTGAATACCTCCATCGCAGCGTGTGCGCTGCCGACAGAGCCCATGAGAACGAGGATTGCGGCGAGATTCGTGCGGTTCATGGGTCGATTATTATACAGACCGCATGAGCGACTGGACCCCCTTCCCAACTGATCTCGCCGACCGCTGCGTAAAGTGCGCGCAGTGTCTTCCCGTCTGTCCGACCTGGCGTCTGTCCGGCGAAGAAACGGAGTCGCCCCGAGGCCGGGTCGCCCTGATGCTCGCCGCGGCCGGTGGTCTCGTGCCGACCGACCGCAGCATCCTCCGGCACCTTGACCAATGCGTGCAGTGCGGTTATTGCGAACCCGCGTGCCCGGCTGAAGTTCCCTACCGCGCACTGATTGTCGCCGCGCGGGCGGCAACCGGCGCCGCCCGCCGCGCGCCGTGGCGGGCTCGAGCGCTACGCTGGCTCGTCGCGCACCCGATGCTCTTCAACGCCGTCATCGTGCCGCTGCTCCGGCTCTGGAGCCACGTTCCCGGTCTTCGCCATCCACTGCTCACCCCGAAGGCGCCGCGCGCGCCATCGTCGGGTGTGTACCCACCCACCGCGCGCTCGAACGGCGAAACCGTCGAGTTGTTTCTGGGTTGCGTCGCGCGCGCGACGGATGGCGCGACACTCGCAGCCGCGCTCGCCGGACTTCGTGCCGTCGGCTACGCCGTGAAAGTTCCGGACCAACAAGCGTGCTGTGGCGCGCTGCATGCGCATGCCGGTGATGCGGCGACGGCCGCCGATCTCGCACAACGCAATGCGTCGGCATTCGACTCGACGACAACCATCGTGAGCTGCGCGAGCGGCTGCACCCCGACGCTACGCGCGTCACTTGCCGCAACGGTCGTCGATGTCGCTGCGTTGTTGCCGGCTGGGGGCGCGGCGCGGTCCGATGTCGTACTACACATCCCGTGCACGCAGGCAACGGCCGGCGACGCCGATGCGGCGGCCGCGTTGTTGCCGGGTGTACGCCGCATCGCCGGCGGGTGCTGCGGCGCGGCCGGCGAGTACTTACTCCAACAACCTGCGATCGCAGCACAACTGCGCGACACGGTGCTCGACGCCGCCGCCGATGCGACGGTGTTGTGCACGTCAAACGTCGGTTGCGCGATGCACCTGCGCGCGGGCGCGCGGGCGCGCGGTGCTCAACTGACGGTGGTGCACCCAGTGATAGAATGGGCACGTGCGAACCGACCAACCCATTGAACGCCTCCTGACCGCCGCTGACCGGGGTCTACGGACCCTATTCGCATCGCCAACGCCCGGGCGACCAACGCCCGCGTTGGGTGTCGCCGAAAGCACCCTTGACGATGCGCAGCGCGCGCATGCGGCAGGCCTGATGCGCGTGAACCACGCCGGCGAGGTCGCGGCGCAGGCGCTTTATGAGGGTCAGGCGCTGACCGCGCGCGGTGACCATGTGCGCGCTGCGATGGCGAACGCCGCCGCCGAGGAAAACGACCACCTCGCGTGGTGCGATGAGCGTGTGCGGGAGCTGGGTGGGCGGACCAGCCTGCTGAACCCGCTCTGGTACGCGGGTTCGTTCGCGATCGGTGCGCTGGCTGGACTCGCCGGCGATCGCTGGAGCCTCGGATTTGTCGCGGAGACCGAGCGACAGGTTGTGCGGCACTTGGACCGGCACCTGCACGAGCTTGCATCGACCGATGACCGTAGCACCGCCATCATCAGTCAGATGAAAGCCGACGAGACGCACCATGGAACAATGGCGGTCCGCGCGGGCGGGCGACCGCTCCCGGCGCCCATCCGAGGGCTCATGACGCTCGCCTCGCGCGTCATGACCACGACGGCCTACCGCGTTTAACGCGTGAGCGGCTTGAGCATCACCTGCGACACCACCGCATAACCGGCGCGCTCAAAGAACCGGTGCGCGCCCGCGTTGCTGGTGCCGCTCTCCAAGAACAGACGCTTACAGTGTGCGGCGCGTGCCGCGCCCTCGACCCACTCGA
Organism: uncultured Gammaproteobacteria bacterium; assembly: GCA_964402835.1. GTDB lineage: Bacteria > Pseudomonadota > Gammaproteobacteria > Natronospirales > JAIVGZ01 > JAIVGZ01. Next base: position 3,969 of record CAYODZ010000001.1, read on the forward strand.
GGACGAGACGGCCGGTGCCACGCCCACGCTCGCTCGCGGCGACCACAAGGTCGTGCAGGAACGCATCGTCGCCAGCGAACTCGACCAACGCGATGGCTACGGTCGCGTCACCGCGTTCCATCACAGCGAGCCGTTTATTCGATTGCGTAAATTCTTCGGTGAGCACTTCTCGGAGCTTCGGACTCCACTCGCCCGGCGCGTCAGCACGCCCGTCGATCAACTCACCGTGAGAGATGTAATCGGTATCGACGTTCTCGACGAAGAACTCGACGAGCGCGGGGATGCGCTCGCGATCGTCACACCAGGCGACCGCCGTCATCGCCGGCGCGTCAACGCGAGCACGTCGCGGGAAAAATTCGCGCGGTCCGGACTCATCGCGAGCTCCATGACCGCGCTGAGCGTTCCGGTGTAGTTGTCGCGCAGGCCGCCCTCCCAGAGCGGACGGAACCCTTTCGCCTGGCCGAGTTCCTCGAACCACGCAATCCAGCTCGAAAATACGTCCTCGTCGACGACACCTGCGCAGCAGAGCTCGGATGCCATTTCGAACAGATTCAGTATCTGACACACGTAGTTTCGATAGGCGTGGAAGGCGGCGGGGTCGGTGGGCGGCGGCTCACCGCTGTAAAGCGGACGAATCAGGTCAAGGTGATCCGCTTCGAAGCGAAACAGGTCAATGGAGGCTAATTCCAGACGCTGATAGATTTCGCGGCGCGCAACCTCACGGTCGCGGCGCTTCTGTACAGCCACGCCGAAGAGCACGGCCCAGACGCTGCCAATCAGGACGCCGATTTCAGCAAGGGTGCCGATGTCGGCGCGCCATTCTATCCACTCGAACACGGTGCGTTCCTCCTTGGGGGCATTATACTGGGGCCATGCCACAGTCAGCCGCATCGGCCGTCATCGAACGATTTCTGGCGCACTGCAAAGTGCGTGACGTCCCGAACAAGACCATCCTCATCAACGCGGGCGACATCGCGGAAACCTTGTATTTCCTCGTCAGCGGCTCCGTCGCTGTTGTGATGGAAGATGAGGACGGCAACGAAATCGTCCTGACCTACCTGAACGCCGGCGAATTCTTTGGCGAGATGGGCCTGTTCTACGAACAGCAGCGGCGCAGCGCGTGGGTGCAGACACGCAGCGAATGCCGGATCGCCGAAATCAGCTATCCAAAATTTCGCCAGCTCGCGCACGAGGACCCGAACTTATTGTTCGAACTGTCGGGCCAGCTCGCGCACCGGCTCGGGCGGACCAGCCGCAAGGTGGGCGACCTCGCGTTCCTCGACGTGACCGGCCGCATCGCGCACACCCTGCTCGACCTCGCGCGCCAACCCGACGCGATGACGCATCCCGATGGGATGCAAATCAAAGTCAGCCGTCAGGAACTCGGGCGCATCGTGGGTTGCTCACGCGAGATGGCGGGTCGCGTGCTGAAGACCATGGAAGAGCAGAACCTGATTAGCGTCGCCGGCAAGTCCATCGTCGTGAAGGGCGTCCGCCCGTCCTGACGCACGGTGGCGGCCTGCTACTCGGCCGAGCGACTTCAACACCCAATCGCGGCACGAAGGTGCCGCTCCTACATACACCCCTGACACCTGTAGGAGCGGCGCCTTTGCGCCGCGATGGCCGGGCCACCAGCGCAAATATGGCGACGGGCACCTCGCGAGGCGAGATTGAAGTCGGTTTGTGACTTCACACGAGCCGAGCGAGCTCTGTGCCCGGCGCCGGAATCAAAAGTTAGTGACTCAACCATCGCGGCGCGGAGCGCCGCTCCCACCTGACCTAGCGGGCCCGGGTGGTTCGAGCATCAGACGGGGACCTAGACCTTGAGGAAATTCGCGAGCAGCTGCTTGCCGTGTTCGGTGAGAATCGCCTCGGGGTGGAACTGGACGCCCTCGACGGGGAACTCGCGGTGGCGGAGCCCCATGATCTCCTCGGCGCCATCGCCGTCCGTCCACGCACTGACCTCAAGGCACGCGGGCACGCTGTCGGCGCCGACAACGAGCGAGTGGTAGCGCGTCGCGGTGAATCGCGGCGGCAGGCCCGTGAATACCCCCCGGCCATCGTGCCGCACCACCGACGTCTTTCCGTGCATCACCGCCCCTGCGTGGTCGATGCGCGCACCGAATGCCTGGCCGATGGCCTGGTGACCGAGGCAGACGCCGAGGATCGGAATCTCGCCGGCGAAGCGCGCAATCAGCGCGAGTGAGATGCCCGCCTCGTTCGGCGTGCACGGTCCCGGTGAAATGACGATGTGTGACGGCGCGGCGTCGGCAATCCAGTCCAGCGTCACCGCATCGTTGCGGCGTACCTCGACGTCGCTGCCGAGTTCGCCGAGATACTGCACCAGGTTGAAGGTGAACGAGTCGTAGTTATCGACGACCAGCAGCATCGAGCGCCTTCCGCATCTCCGCAATGGTCGCCTTGTAGTCACCGGCGCCGAAAATCGCAGATCCAGCGACGAAGGTGTCTGCGCCCGCGCGCGCGGCGTCGCCAATGTTGTCCGCCTTGATCCCACCGTCGACTTCGACACGGATGTCACGCCCGCTCGCATCCACCAACTCGCGCACGCGCCGGATTTTATCGAGCGTCGCGGGAATGAATTTCTGGCCACCGAAACCCGGGGTCACCGACATCAGCAGGATGACGTCGACCTTGTCGAGCACCCAATCGAGATAGTCGAGCGGCGTCGCGGGGTTGAATACCAGCCCGGCCTTACAGCCGTGGTCTCGTATCAGTGACAGCGTGCGGTCAACGTGGTCGCTCGCTTCGGGATGGAACGTGATCCAACTCGCGCCCGCCGCTGCGAAATCCGGGATGATCCGATCGACCGGTTTCACCATCAGGTGGACGTCGATCGGCGCGCTGACGCCGTGCTTTCGCAGCGCCTCGCAGACGAGCGGGCCGATTGTGAGGTTCGGTACGTAATGGTTGTCCATCACGTCGAAATGGACGATGTCCGCACCCGCGGCGAGCACCGAATCGACTTCTTCGCCGAGGCGCGCGAAATCCGCAGAAAGGATCGATGGGGCAATCAGGTAGGCGCTCATGTGCGCTAACTTTACCTTACCGAACCACGACCTGCCCGCGGTACATGCCCATTTGGCACGTGAACCCGTATCGACCCGCGTCGAGCGGGGGTAGCTCCACGACCGTCGGACGGTCCATGCGCAAGTCCGCGCTGACCCCGAGGTCCGCGAACACAACCTGCTCGGCGCAGGCCGATGGGTCGCGTCGAATGAATCGAAGCTTCAGCGCTCGCCCCGCCGCGACAGTGACCTGCTCGGGCGTATACACGCCGTCGGCCACGATGATATCGACCACGCCGTCGCCTGCGACGGCACCGGCGCGTTCCCGCGGCCACCAGAACCACCACGCGATCAGCGCGATCACTGCCAACCCAATCACATTGACCCAAATCATCGCCCACCCTCCGGCCGGAACAAGCGCAAGCGGTTTGCATTGGCGACGACCGTCACCGACGAGAGCGCCATCGCGGCCCCCGCAAGCATCGGATTCATCATCACCCCGAGCAACGGGTAAAGCACACCCGCCGCGATAGGAATGCCAAGTACGTTGTAGATGAACGCGCCGAATAAGTTCTGGTGGATGTTGCGCACCGTCGCACGCGACACCGCGACCGCATCGGCGACGCCGTGCAAGGAACTCCGCATCAGCGTGATGCCGGCGCTCTCGATGGCGACATCCGTACCCGCACCGATTGCAAAGCCAACGTCCGCGCGTGCGAGCGCGGGCGCGTCGTTGATACCGTCGCCAACCATCGCCGTCACGAAACCCTCGGCCTGCAGCGCCGCGACTTTGTCGGCTTTCGCATCGGGCCGTACTTCGGCAAACACTTCGTCGACGCCGACTATGCGCGCGACCGCATCGGCCGTCGCTTGCCGGTCGCCGGTGAGCATCACGACCCGCATCCCTTGCTGCTTCAATCGCGCGATCGCGTCGGCTGCATCGGACCGCACGGGGTCCGCAATCGCGAGCATGCCCAGCAATTCGCCGCCTCGCGCGACGAACACCGTGGTGGCGCCATCGGCAGCATGGCGGTCAGCGGCCTCGCGTAGCGAACCCGCATCCGCACCCTGGGCGGCGAGGAATTCGGCGTTGCCCACCGAGACCGTGGCGCCGGCCACGGTGGCGGCGACACCCTCTCCGGCCACCGCGTTGAAGCCGATTGCCGCGGGCACCGAGATACCGCGCGCCTCGACCGCTTCGAGGATGGCGTGCGCAAGCGGGTGCTCGGACCCCTGCTCAACGGCGGCGGCCGCCGCGAGGAGGTCCGCCTCGTCACGACCCGCCGCTGGGACCGCGTCGACCAAGGCTGGCCGACCCTCAGTGATGGTGCCAGTCTTATCTAGGATGACTGCGTCGAGCTTGCCCGACTGCTGCAGCGCATCACCGTCGCGGACGACGACGCCATGCTCGGCTGCCTTGCCGACACCGACCATGATTGACATCGGCGTCGCGAGCCCCAGCGCACACGGGCACGCGATGATCAAAACGGAGACCGCAGCAACGAGCGCGTTCGCGGCGACGGGCGCCGGCCCGAAATTGACCCACGCGAGTACCGTCAGCACGGCGACAATCAGTACGACGGGCACGAAGACCGCCGAAACCTTGTCCACGATTCGCGCAATTGGCGGACGCGAGGCCTGGGCGGCGCGCACCATCGCCACAATTTGTGCGAGCACGGTGTCGCGCCCGACACGCTGTGCTTCGAACACGAGCGCGCCGCTGCCGTTCAGCGTGCCGCCCGTTACGGCGTCGCCCGCGCGCCGAGTTACGGGGAGCGGTTCGCCAGTCAGCATGGACTCATCGACCGCGGATTCACCGTCGACGACGACGCCGTCGACCGGTACGCGCTCGCCCGGACGCACGCGCACGTGGTCGCCGATGCGGAGCGTGCCGACCGGCACTTCGTGCTCAATGCCATCGCGGACGACGCGCGCAGTACGGGGTCTCAAGCCGACAAGCCGGCGGATCGCGAGCGATGCGCGTCCACGCGCGCCGAGTTCCAGCGCCTGCCCGAGGTTGATCAACGCGATGATGATGAGCGCCGCCTCGAAGTACGCGTGCCGCGCCGCCATGGGCACCATTTCGGGCCAAGCCGCGACGACCATCGAATACAACCACGCCGCGCCAGTGCCCATCGCGATCAACGTGTCCATGTTCGCGTGGTGGGCACGCAACGAGCGCCAGGCGCCGCGGAAGAACCGGCTGCCCGCATAGGTCATGATCGCTGCGGTCACGACACCGGCGACAAGCCAGAATGCTTGGCCGGCGCCGGTGTGCAACATCGGCAACCAACCGGCCATGTCGCCGACCATCAATGCGGAACCGGGGATACCTGCCGCAAACGTGCATCGCAATAGGCGGCCCGCCTCCGCGTCGCTCTCATCGGGAGCGTCGTCGGCGGCGTCGTCCAAAACGGTTGCCGCGTAGCCAGCCGACTTAACGGCCGCGACGAGTTCTGATGCGTCAGCGGCGCCTTGCACCATCGCGGTACGGTCCGCAAGGTTCACCGCGGCGCTGTCGACGCCGGACACGGCCACTAGCGCTTTCTCGATGCGGCCGACGCAACTCGCGCAGTGCATGCCCTCGAGCGAAAGACGGGTTTCGTGACTCATCGCTGGAACCGGGACAGCGCGTCCATGAGTTCATCGAGCTTCGCGTGGCGTGCATCGTCGTCACCTTCTTCGGTCGCCTGCGCAATGCAGTGTTCGATGTGTTCACGCAGGACCTGCTCTTCGACTTTGCGCAGCGCGGCGCGTGCCGCGCTCACCTGCGTGAGGATGTCGATGCAGTAGCGTTCCTGCTCGACCATGCGGACGAGGCCGCCGATCTGGCCGTGCAGGCGACGCAAACGATTCAACTGGGCTTTGTGGCTAGCGTGTGGCATGTCTCGGAGTATACCCCTATAGGGTATTTTTGCAAGTCCCGTGGCAGAATCATCCCCATGGGTGGCAACGTCTTCGTGGAGATACTGATTTTGCTGACGGCAGCGGTCGCTGCGGTCATCCTGTTCCGTCGCTTGCGCGTCCCCTCAAGCCTCGGTTACCTGCTCGTCGGCGCCATCGTGGGCCCTCACGCATTCGGACTCGTGACCGATTCGGAGCAGACCCGCATCCTCGCGGAGTTCGGCATCGTGTTTCTGCTGTTCTCCATCGGTCTGAACTTCTCGCTCCCGCAAATCATGGCCATGCGCAGCATGGTGTTCGGGCTCGGCACCGCACAGGTGGTCCTCACGACGGGCGGCGTGATGCTCGTCGCGTGGCTCACCGGCGTCCCGCTCGCCGCTGCGTTCGTAATTGGCGCGGTGTTCGCACAGTCGTCGACCACGATCATCAGTAAGCAACTCTCCGAGCAGGGCGAGGAGCAGACGCGCCACGGTCGACTCGGTATCGCGATGTCCGTGTTCCAGGACGTGACCGCGGTGCCGTTCATCGTCATCATCCCGGCGCTCGCCTATGGCGCATCGGGCTCGCTCGCGGTGCCGCTCGGGATTGCATTGCTGAAGGCCGCGCTGGCATTCGTCCTCATTTTCCTCATTGGACGCTGGCTCTTAAGGCCGCTGTTCCATGAAGTCGCGTCCAGACAGTCGTCCGAGCTGTTCACGCTGACGGTGCTGCTCGTGACGCTCGCGGCGGCGGCGATTACCCAGTCGTTCGGTCTGTCGCTCGCGCTCGGCGCGTTTCTCGCGGGCATGATGCTCGGCGATACCGAATTCCGTCATCAGGTCGAGGCATCGGTGCGGCCGTTCCGCGACGTGCTGCTCGGTCTGTTCTTCATCACGATCGGGATGCTCGTGGACCTCGCGGCGCTCCCCGACATCTGGCACTGGACGCTCGCAGGCGCCGCCGTCCTACTGGTCGTAAAGGGTGTGCTCGTCACCGTGCTCGTACGCAGCACCGACGTCGATTCGCGTACCGCGGTCCGGACCGGCGTACTGCTCGCGGTCGGCGGCGAATTCGGCTTCGCGGTGCTCGCCCTCGCGCTGTCGGCGCAGGTCATCTCGCCCGAACTCGCCCAGATTGCGCTGTACTCGGTCTTGTTCAGCATGATCGCGGGGCCGTTCCTCATCCGGAACAACGGTTGGATTGCCGGCCGTGCGTTCGCGCTACCCATCTCACAGAGCGACGGCGCGCCGAAGCCCGGCAGCGAGCTCGTCGAATCGCACGGTCACGTGATTGTCTGCGGCTACGGCCGCGTCGGACAGAACGTCGCGCGAATGCTGGAAGAGGAACACATTCCGTACATCGCGCTCGACCTCGACGTCGGTCGCGTGCGCGAAGCGCACGCTGCAGGGCTGCCCGTGTATTACGCGGATACGAGCGACCACCACGTCGTCGAGGCGGTCGGCCTCGCGCACGCGCGCTTGCTCGTCATCGCGCACGACGACCCGAAAGCGGCGAAAAAACTTCTTTCGTTTGCGCGCGGCTCGAACGCGACGCTGCCCATCATGGTGCGCACGCGAGACGAGACGCGCGTTGACGAGCTGCTCGCGCTCGGCGCGACCGAGGTCGTACCGGAAACAATCGAGGCGAGCATCATGATTGCGTCCCAAGCGCTGCTGTTGCTCGGCACGCCGGTGAATCGCGTGTTCCGACGCGTGCGTGAGCTTCAGGCGAACCGCTACCAGCTGATGCGTGAGATGTTCCCGACCGAAACGACCTTGGCCGCGTCCGTGAGCGATCTGACCGTCCGCGAGCGCCTGCACACGGTCGCGCTGCCGGACGGCGCGTACGCGATCGGGCGTACGATCGGCGAACTCGCCCTGGACTGCCGCGAAGTCCAAGCGCTGCTGCGTGACAACGAGCGTCACGCACATCCCGGGCAGGACACCCTACTCCAGGCCGGCGATACGCTGGTAATATTCGGTCCGCAGAAGGGACTCCACCACTGCGAACGACAATTGCTCACCGGACCCTAGACCGCCCGCATGCTCGATTCCCAGATTCACAGTCTGCCCCTCGTTCACCGGGGCAAGGTCCGCGACATTTACGCTGTCGGCGACGACCACCTGCTAATCGTGACGACCGACCGATTGTCGGCGTTCGATGTGATCCTGCCCGACCCGATTCCGGGCAAGGGCGCGGTGCTGACCGCGCTCTCGAACTTTTGGTTCGAGCGACTTAAGTCCATCGTTCCGAACCATCTTGCCGACCTCCAGCTTGAGGACGTCGTTCCGGACAGGGTCGAGCGCGCACCGCTCGAGGGGCGCACCATCATCGTGCGCAAGCTCGCCGCGCTGCCGATCGAGGCCGTCGCGCGCGGCTACTTGATCGGCTCAGGCTGGAAGGATTACCAGGCGACCGGCGCGGTGTGTGGAATTACCCTGCCCGCGGGTCTTGTGCAGGCCGCGCAGCTCCCCGAGCCCCTATTCACGCCGGCGACCAAGGCGGCGGTCGGCGACCACGACGAGAACATCGGCTTCGCGCAGGCGGCGGCGCTCGTCGGTGACGAAATGGCAACGCGTGTGCGGGACGTCACGCTCGCGCTGTACCGCGAGGCCGCCGCGTATGCGCTCGACCGCGGCATCATCATCGCCGACACCAAGTTCGAATTCGGTCTCGATCGAGACGGCACGCTCGTGCTCATCGACGAGGCGTTGACGCCGGATTCGTCGCGCTTCTGGCCCGCCGATTCCTCCCGCCCCGGTTCGAGCCCGCCGAGCTTCGATAAGCAATTCGTGCGCGACTACCTCGAGACCCTCGACTGGGACAAAAAAGCGCCCGGCCCGAAGCTGCCCACGGAGATCATCGAGAAGACCGCCGCGAAGTACCAGGAAGCGCTGCGGCGGCTGACAGCCTGACTTCGCGGCGCAAAGGCGCCGCACCTTCGTGCCGCGATAGTCGTCAGCCGGCCAGCGGAGCGGACGGACAACTCGCCGGGAGCGACCGAGACGGCTGTGGGTAAGCCATACAAACGAAAGCGCCGCACAGAGTTGCCGCGGTAGGCACCGTCATCCAAGGCGGCAGTCAATCAGCCGCGCAGTCGAGGGAAGCGGCAGCGGCGAGTTCGGTCCGGCCGTCGAAGCAGGCCGCCACCGACAGATCGCCAATCAGGCGTCGAACATGACGACGGCGCGGGAATCGAACACCGGCCCGTCGACGCACACGCGCTTCATTGCAGGGCCTGCGTCGGTCCTGACTTCCACGACGCAGCCCGCGCAGCCGCCGACGGCGCACGCCATGTACTCCTCGAGCGATAGCTGGCACGGCAGGTCGAACTCGCGCGCGAGCGCGGCGACCGCGCGCAGCATGGGCGTCGGTCCACACGCGAGAATCTCGACCTCCGCACGCGCGTCGTCATCGAGTGCGTTGAGCCAAGCGCGCGCAGCGTCCGTGATATAGCCGTCGAAGCAGCCGGGGTAGCCCTGCAGGCTCGCGAGACGTGAGGGCACGCCCCAGCCCTCGAGCAGCGGCATGCAGCCGATGACGTCCGCCGGCAGCCCGGGCACCATGATCGACGACGGCTGGACCTTGAACGGAAATGGCACTTCCGAGCCCATCAGTACGAGGGGCTTGATGCGCGCACGAAGGGCGTC
>CAYODZ010000002.1:0-5343 GCA_964402835.1 uncultured Gammaproteobacteria bacterium
GTCGGGTCCGTTTCCGACTCCGCCGGGGCGGTGGAATTGTCGGATCGGGAGGTCCGCGTCACGACCCATCCGAGGCAGGGTGGCCGCATTAAACTTTACCCAGTTTCGACTCCCCGCGGATGATCTCTTCGAGAAAGTCCAAGTCCATCGCCGCCTCCTTGCGCTTACCACGGATGCTCGACCGGTTCGGGTGCCGTTTCAGCAGCCCTAACGCCATCCGTCGCAGCCAAGTAAAGTTCTGAGCGGCGTTCCGGTCCAGGATCCGACTGGCGTCCTCCCCGAACGTCACGTCCAACTGCCAGTGCAAGTTGTTCTCGACCCCCCAGTGGCCACGTGTCGCCAACCCGTACCCCGCCGCGCCCATCCGCCGGCTACCGATGAAGTAATGCGCCTCCGTCACCGCCTTCCCGTTCACCGTCCGCTCCCGGCGGCACATCCCCACGCACGTCAGTTTCGCCCAAAGCGAGCGGTCACGGATCTCCTCCACCCGGCGGACCACCACGTACGACCGCTCCTCCTCACGCCCGTGGCCCCGGTCCGTCGTCGTGTACTCCTCCACCCGCCCGGCCGGCAACTCCCCGTCCGGCGCCTTGGCGACCGTCGCCCGCACGTCCGCCAGCAGGTTGGGCTGGTTCTCCTTGACGGCCAACACGTAGTCGCCGCCGCCCGCGACCACCTTGGCCGCGATCTCCTTCTGGCAGCCCATCGCGTCGATGGTCACCAACGCCCCCTTCAACTCCAACAGCTCCAACAATTTGGGGATGGCCGTGATCTCGTCGGACTTCGCATCGACGGCGATTTGGGCCAGGGACAGGTTCTGCTCCGCCGCCCAAGCGCTGACCACGTGCAGCGGCCCCGAGCCGGACCGGCGGTCGGAGGAGCGTCGGAGGGTCTTGCCGTCGATGGCGACCCGGGGCAGGCCGAGGGCGGCGGCGATGGCCCGGACCCGGCCCGAGAAGCAGGCACCGAAGGCCGAGGGGCCGAGCCGGCTGAAGACGCGGGCGAAGGTGTCGGGGGAGGGCGCGCCGTGGGGCAGGTCCATGAAGCGTCGGAACCAGTCCAGGCGCTTGCGGGCGAACAGGCCGACGTCCTCGAAGTTGTCGCAGTCGGCGATGACGGCGCAGATGGCCATGGTGATGATGTCGAGGAGTCGGTGCCGTCGCCGCCGCCGCATGCGGGGGTCGCGGAGCGTGCCGAAGTGCCTGCGGATGGTCAGTGCGGGGGTGGCGTCCATGTCCTTCTCCCGGGTTCGTGTGAGGCCCGGGAGAATCGTAAGTCTGTACACTTGTCCCAATCAAGGCCCGCGCGATAATACAGGCAGGTTTTAATGCGGCCACCCTGACCGGATACCTGGGCGTCGTGATCCCGTGGTACAGGTCCGTGCAGTAGCTGAACTGTCGCAGATTTTTCTGAACGGGCGGTCACCAGTCGGACGATCGGTGGCGGGGTGTAATGAGCGGGGGAAACCTCCTATCCTGAAGGGTGTGAACATCACCAGGAAGGAGGCCCCCCGTGTGGAACATCATACCGTCGCTGCGGCCCGTCGTCGATGCCCTCGCGCCCGCCTTCACCGCCCCATCCTTCGCCACCCACTGCCAACTCCTGATCGGGTGGGCCATGTGCCTCGGGCGCCACACCATCCGACGCGTCGCGCGGTCCGCCGACCCGCGCAAACCGCCCGACGAGTCCCGGCGCCACGGCCTGGACGCGCCGTACAACTTCTTCGCCCGGTCCGCATGGACGCCCGACGGACTGGCCTGCCACCTCGCACGGCTCATCCTCACCCGAGTGCCGATCCCCGGCCGCCTCACCCTGCTGGTCGATGACACCCTGGTGCACAAGCGGGGCGAGCAGGTCCGGGGCGCCGGCTGGTTCCGCGACGCGGTCGCCAGCACCAAAAAGCGGGTCGCCACCGCCCGCGGCCACAATTGGGTCGTCCTGGCCGTCGCCTACACCCCGCCCCTCTGCGGCGCGCCGGTGCTGGCGATACCGCTGTCGGCCCGCCTGCGGCAGCCGGGCAAGGGCAAGCCGGGCTGCGCCGCGCTGGCCAGGGAAATGCTCGACGAGGCGCTGGGGTGGTTCCCCGGTCGCGCCGTTACCCTGGTCGGGGACGGGGCTTACGCGTGCAAGGAGGTGCTCCGGGATCTGCCCGAGCGGGTGACGTTCGTCGGGCGGATGCGCGGCGACGCGGCGTTGTACGACCCGCGGGTGCCGAAGTCCCCGAGGGGCAAGCGTGGCCGCAAGGCGACGCGGGGCGAGCGGCTGCCCTCGCCGCGTGAGGCGGCGGTGAAGGCGGGCCGCAAGCGGAAGAAGGTCGGGCCGTGGTCGTGGTCGGATGCGGAGGCGGAGTTGTACGGGTCGCCGCGTTCGCTGAAGGTGCTGACGTACGACGCCCTCTGGCCGCGTGTGGCGGGTGAGCGTCGGTTGCGTGTGGCGGTGGTGCGGGACCGGTCGAAGAAGCTGCGGGATTGCTACCTGTTCACGACCGACCTGAGCATCGGCGGGGTGGCGGTGGCGGTGGCGTTCGCCCGCCGGTGGTCGATCGAGGTGCTGTTCCGGTCGGGCAAGCAGGTGCTGGACATCGGCGGCCCGCATCAATGGTGCGCGGGGAGCGTCGCTAAGTTGGCTCCGTGGGTGTGGTCGGTTCAGGGCGTGGTGATGGTGTGGTACCTGACGGGCGGTCGTGAGCTGCCGGAGGCGTCGGGGTTGCGTTCGCGGATGGGCGCTTGGGACAGCGAGTGGTCGCTGCGTCACATGCTCAAGGTGTTGCGGGAGGCGACCTTAAATGAGACATTTGACGCCAACTCGTCTAACGAGTCCGAGCTAACGGAAATGGTGCAAACGCTGAAAAACTGGGCGAATCTGGCCGCCTGAACCGCACGAAAAACTGCGACAGACCAGGTAGGTAAAGTAATGATAGCTCGCTCCCCTGGGTTCTGAAGCGTATGGAGCAAAGACTCTTTCACTTCCTTCTGGAACTCCCGAAGGTCACGAAGCTTAAACCTCCCTTCCAGGTACTTCTACTGTACGAGGTACTTTCTGAATCGCAAGGGCAGGCATAGCATCTATTTAGGAAACAAAGGAGACACGCGAGAGGAGAGGCATCGTGGAGGGAAGATTCAAGGTACGCAAAGAGGAAATCCTGAAGGACTGTGAGGTAAGCCCCGAGGTGTTCGAGGGGATGATGGAGCGGCTGGCGCCGTTCGCCGAGCCGTTTGTGGATCGGCTGCAACGCTCCGAGCAGCGGCAATACGCCCACACGTATATCGGCGGTCTGCTCACCGGCATGCAGCGCAAGAGTGCCGAGGGTATCGCCTACTACTTCGACCAGGACCGCAGGGGCTTGCAGCACTTCCTTGGCATTTCCCCCTGGGAACATTGTCCCTTGCTCGACGAGTTGGCCTCGCAGGTTTCCCGGCATCTGGCCGAGCCTGACGCCGTCCTGGTCATTGACCCCTCCGGCTTCGCCAAGAAGGGCGGCGAATCGGTCGGCGTCGCCCGCCAGTGGCTTGGCCGCCTCGGCAAGGTTGATAACGGCCAGGTCGGCGTCTACCTCGGCTACGTCAGCCGCAAAGAGCACGCCATCGTCGATGTCCGCCTGTATCTGCCCAAGGAGTGGACGGATGACCGCAAACGCTGCACAGACGCCGGCGTGCCCAAGGACCAAATCCGCCATCGTACCCGCCATGAGTTGGCCCTGGAAATGCTCGATGCTCGCGGCGAAACGCTACCGCACTCGTGGGTCGCCGGGGATGACGAGATGGGACGCAGCTCACGCTTCCGCAAGGACTTGCGCGACCGGGGCGAACGCTATTTGCTGGCCGTGCCCGGCAACACGACCATCCGCGATCCGGAGGCGGCGCCGCCTCCGTACAGCGGCAAGGGGCGCAAGCCGGTCGTGCCATTCCGGCAAGCGCAGGCGTGGGCGGCAGCCCAGCCGGAACAGGCGTGGGCGACGCAGTTCGTCAGACCCGGGGATAAGGGGCCGTTGAGCCTGCAGGTGATATCCAGGCGGGTGCGGGCGCGGACGGACAAGCGTGGGGTTGGGCCGGAAGAGTTGTTGCTGGTGACCCGAGCAAAGCAGGACGACGGCAGTTGGAAGTACGACTACTACCTGTCAAACGCCGAGGCGCGGACCCCGCATGGGGAGTTGGCGCGAGTGGCCAACGCCGAGCACCGCATCGAGGAGTGTCTGCAGCGGGCCAAGGGAGAGGCTGGCTTGGCCCAGTATGAGGTGCGCAGCTGGGCAGGCTGGTATCGCCATCAGACCTTGTCGCTGATAGCGACCTGGTTCCTGGTTGTGGAGGCCGTGCGGGGAAAACCGTTGGCCCCGGCGATCACTGTGCCTCAGGTTCGCGCGGGGCTGGCTCTGCTCCTTGAGGCTGCCTGCGGCCCCTATGACGCCGAACGCATTGCCCGTCGTACCCACCGGCAAAACGTCCGTAATGAACTTGCTCGTTTCTACCATTGGAAACGTCGTAACCTCTTGGCGCCACGGCGTCTCAAACTATCTGGCTAGATGGACTGGCTAGATGGAACAGTAGAACTAGATCACCTTGGCAGAATCCGCCCGCCATGAGGCGGTGCGGATTCTGCAGTTTACACATTTAGCGGTCGGCCGGCGTACGTCCACTTGTAGGGCTTGGCCATCGTCTGATTGAAGTAGTTGATGAACCGTAGTATCCGATCCCGGAGATCCTTCGTCGATCGGAAGCTCCCACGTCTGATCACCCGACGAGCCAATACGCTGAACCAGATCTCCACTTGGTTCAGCCACGACGTGTGCTTGGGCACGTACACAAACCGGATGCGGTGACTCGCTTCCATCAAGAATACCTTGCGCGTCGACGCCGAGCGCAACACACCACTCTTGCCCTTCTTCCCCGGCGTCTCCACCGCGATGCCGCACAGGCCCGCAACCAACAGAACCAGCGTCGCCGAACAGTGCGTCGTCAAGTTATCCGCTACGAAGATCCGTCCCGCTTCGGCATCCGTCGCCACGGTCTGCTGGATGTGCCCGGCAAAGTCTTTTTCATCCCGTGTCTCTTGTACCGTCGGAGCGATTACCCGGCCCGTTGCCACCTCGAAGTTCCCGATCAACGACTGCGTCCCGTGCCGCTTGTACTCGAACTCCTGCTTCTCCTCCTGTCCGGGACGCATCGGCTTGGTCGGGGCGATCCGTTCCAGGGCCCGGATCCCGGTCTTCTCATCGACACACACCGTGTGAATGCCCTCGTCCGTCAGCCGGGCCGCTGCGGCCTGACAGCACTCACACACCGTGACGACCTGTTGGCGAAACGCTTCCTCATCCTTGCGATCCGCATTCAGCCAGTACCGGCTTTT
>CAYODZ010000003.1:0-17323 GCA_964402835.1 uncultured Gammaproteobacteria bacterium
CCCGGCACACGGCCGGCGCGACGAAGGCGGCGGCTCGCACCCTTCCCCTGGTCGTCACGCTTTTCGGCGTTCAATACAAAGTCGATGCTCATTTAACTCTCCATTTCGCGGCGCAAAGGCGCCGCTCCTACAGGGTGGAACGGCCAAAGGGCCGCTCCTACATTATGAAGCGGCGAAGCCGCCTCCTTCATTCCAGCCCCGCGACCAGGGCTGGGTCGTAGATCAGTCCATGTACAGCGAACTGACCGATTCCTCTTCGGCAATGCGGCGCATTGTTTCCGCGAGAATCGCGGCGATGCCCAACTGCCGTATGCGGCTACAAGCCGCGGCCTCCGGTCGGAGCGGAATCGTGTCGGTCACCACCAACTCGTCGAGCACGGAGCCTTCAATGTTCTTCACCGCCGGACCCGACAGCACCGGGTGGGTGATGTACGCGACCACCTTCTTCGCGCCTTCGTCTTTTAAGGCCTTCGCGGCGAGGCACATCGTGCCGGCCGTATCGACCATGTCGTCAATCATCACGCAGGTGCGGCCATCGACGCGGCCGATGATGTTCATCACCTTCGCCTCGTTCGGCCGCGGGCGCCGCTTATCGATGATCGCGAGGTCCGCGTCGTCGAGTTGCTTCGCGAGCGCTCTAGCGCGCGCGACACCGCCGATATCCGGCGACACGACCACGAGGTCTTCGTACTTCTGTCGCCAGATGTCGCCGAGCAATACCGGCGATGCGTACACGTTGTCGACCGGGATGTCGAAAAATCCCTGGATCTGGTCGGCGTGCAGGTCGACCGTCAACACGCGGTCGACACCGGCGCCGGCGACCATGTTCGCGACGAGCTTCGCGGTGATCGGTACGCGCGCGGCGCGCGGGCGGCGATCCTGTCGGGCGTAGCCGAAGTACGGCATCACCGCGGTGATCCGGCCAGCCGACGACCGGCGCATCGCGTCGATCATCACCAGCAACTCCATCAAATTGTCGTTGGTCGGCGCACACGTCGATTGGACGATGAAGACGTCGCGACCGCGGACGTTCTCCATGATCTCGACCATAATCTCGCCGTCGCTGAACTGACCGACGTGCGCCTTGCCCAACGCGAGCTTCAGATGCGACGCGATGTCCTGGGCCAGTTGTGTACTCGCGTTACCTGCGAATACCACCATGCTGCTGTCGGACATCATCACCACCCTCTCATCGGAGCCCAAGTAGGCTCATTTTTTCGCCGACTTTGAACATCCCGTTGTCATCCATTAGCAAGCTCGTCGCGCGTAGCGCGAGCGAAGCGAGGTGAAGACCGCGTCTTCGCCGAGCGTCTCAAGGCGCGCCGGCAGGCGTCGCCGGAACAATATGGCTGGGGCGCCAGGATTCGAACCTGGGAATGGCGGGATCAAAACCCGCTGCCTTACCACTTGGCTACGCCCCAAAGTTTCCCGTTATGTAGAGGGGCGACCGGTTCATGCCGCGTGCAACGACACCGCGCCACCCGTCCGGCAACCGGGCCAGCGCATCGTGCGCCGGTTCCGGGTCGTCGAATGTCGCAAATACGCATCCGCCGGTACCGGTCAGGCGGGCACCGATCCCGCCATCGGCGTAGTCGTCGAGCCAGTCGAGCGCCGCAGCGACCTCAGGATAGCGTGCGCGCACCAAGGGCTCGAAATCATTGCGTCCGGCACCCGAAACAAAGTCGGGTATTGTCAGGCGCGGCGAATCCCGTGTCAATTCAGGCGCCTGGAATAAGTCGCGGGTCGAAACGGCCACGCCAGGGTCCACCACGAGATACCACGGCTCCAGCAGCTCGATCGGCACCAGCCGGTCACCGATACCCTCGGCCCAGGCGGCCGTGCCGCGCACGAAGACCGGGACATCGGCCCCGAGCGTCGCGCCAAATGCGCACAGGCGGTCGCGATTCCAACCGAGGTCCCAGAGCCGATTCAGCGCGACCAGTGTCGTTGCCGCATCGGAACTGCCGCCGCCCAGACCGGCACCCGACGGGATGTACTTGTCCAGCGTGATGGTCACGCCGAGGTCGGTGCCGGTCGCGGCTTGAAGCGCCCGCGCGGCGATGACGACGAGATCGTCGTCGGCCGGGACCTCAGCGAGACCGCCTTCGCGGACTACCGCGCCGTCGTCGCGTGTCGTGAACATGAGCTTGTCCGAGAAATCGATGAACTGGAACACCGTCTGTAGGTCGTGGTAGCCGTCCTCACGACGGCCCAATACGTGCAGAAACAAGTTCAGCTTCGCCGGCGCCGGCGCCTCGAGCGACTTCACTGCGCACTCCACTGGTCGACGACAATCCTAATTTTTGCGCCGTCCCGCTCGGCCACGACGATACCTGGAACCACGACGCCATCGTGCTCGGTGTAGCGTGGGTAGGTGACTTGCCAACCGTCCTGCATGAACGCCGTCGCGCGGCCGGCTGCGTCGAGTTCGAGCGCTTCGATGACTACGTTCGGTGGCGTGATGCCGAGAATCCACCAACGCAACGCACCGACCGGGAGCGGCGCACCCAGTGCCGCCTCGAGATCGCCTGACGGGTCCGGCGTGTAGAAGTCCGTACCGTCCGACGCTTGAATACGCATGTAATCCGGAAGACCGGTCAGCCGTAGCGTACCGGCACCCAGTGGTGCGATCAGGCGCAGGTCGATGTGATCATCCGATTGGTGCCAATGCACGGCGCCGCTCCAGCCGCGGCCGTAGGCCGAAAGTGCACTGCGCCCGCGCAGCGTCCAAGCCGCCAAGGCAGCGAGTTCGGCGCGACGCGCGTCGAAGGCCTCGGCCGCCGGCGTGCCGTCACCGACCGGCGGTACAGGGCGTGGTAGTGCTTGGCAGCCCGCGAGCAGCAACACCAGGACCGGCGCGAGCCGGCACAGCTCACGGACGTTCATGGCCCCGAACATCGGCTTCAAGCCGCTCGAGCGTTTCAATGAGGTCTGGATGTTCGGCATCGAGGCGTAAGGCGTCTAGCCACACTTCCCGCGCGGCCTCGCGCTGGTCGAGATGCCAGAAAACCTCGCCGAGATGTGCGCCGACTTCAGGATCGCGTTGCGCCTGCCACGAACGCAGTAACCAGTCGCGCGCCGCTTCTAACTCTCCGAGGCGGTAAAGGACCCAGCCCATGCTGTCGAGAAAGGCCGCGTTGGTCGGCTCCTGCGCGACGGCCCGCGCGATCAGTGCGCGCGCCTCGTCCCAGTCGGCGGGCTTACCCCGGTCGGCGAGCAAGTAACCCAATGCGTTCTGCGCCACCGCGGCATCGGGGTCGAGCGTGTGTACGCGGCGCAAATCGGCTACGGCAGCCTCAATCGCACCCATGCGCTCGTGCTGCAGCGCGCGTGCATATAACAAGCTCACTTCGTCCGGGGCATCGGCGAGCGCACGGTCGTAGACCGCGATGGCGTCGGCCGGACGGCCGGCGCGGTTGAGCAGTTCCGCCTCCACGCGGACCAGGCGGGCTGTGTTCTCAGGAAAATCTGCGTGCATATGTTCGAGGCGTGTGCGCGCATCGTCTTCACGGCCGAGCAAATACAGCATCTGCGCAGCCTTGATGCGTGCGTTCAGCACGTTGTCGCCCCACTCGACCTGGTCGAACCACTCGAGCGCTGCGGCCCAGTCCTCGCGCGACTCATAGACGCCGCCCAGGTAATACGGCACATCCCATCGCCGCACCGGATCGGCAAGCAACTCGCGTAGATGTACTTCCGCGCCGTCGATTTCGCCGGTCTGCATCAGCACCATCGCGAGCATCCAACGCGCATCGGTGTAGGCCGGCGCCTGCGCGACGACCTGCTCGAGTTCGTTGGTGGCGTCGGTGTAATGCTGCATCGCGAGATACAGGCTCGCGAGCGAGAAACGCAGTGTCGGGTCATCGGGATGCTCGGCGACCGTCGCGCGCATCAGCGCGAGCCCCCGCTCACCCTCACCCATCGTCACGAGCACGCGCGCCTCGAGCAGCGCCGCCTGCGGCGATGCCGGGTCGAGTAAGCGTGCGCGCTCCGCCGCCTTGCGTGCGATGCCGTATTGCTCCGCGCGCAGCGCAACCAGACCCAGCACCTGCCACGCAGCCGCGACGTTGTAACGCTCCGTCAATCTCTGCATCAAATGAATCCCCGGCGCGGGGTCGACTTCTTCAATCAACAGCCGGCCGAGACCTTGGAACGCGGCTTCGTGTGGCGCATGCCAGCGCTCCAGGAGATCCTCTGCATGACGATACGCGCGCTGCGCGTCGCCAGCGCGCAACGCGATGACGAGCTCGACTTCCGACGGTCCCGACGTCGCTGGCTCAAGTTCTCGCCAGCGCGCCGCAGCGCGTTGCGCATCGTCGAGTCGGCCCGCGTGCAGCGTTAGCTGCGCAGCGCGCTCGGCGACGCCGGCGTCATCGGCGATTAACATCGCGGCGAGGTACGCATCGGCCGCCTCGTCGAACTGCTCGCGCGACATCGCGATTTCACCCATCAAAAGGTGGTAATTCAGCGCAGCGGACGGGCTGCTGAATTCCATCGGCGCGGTAGCGTCCGGCGCATCACCCGTGGGTGGCGCCGTCGCACACGCGGCGAGCGCCAGCGCGGCGCAGGTCATTGCAAAGTTTCGGGAAATCATCGGTTTGGAGGTTAGCACAGCTTGCGCCCGCTGGACCCATGCCGCACAATTCCCGGCCCATGTCGCTTTTTGTCTTAGGAATCAACCACAAGACCGCGCCGGTCGAATTCCGCGAACAACTGACCTTTGACGCGGTGCAAATTCCGGACGCGTTGGCGGAATTGCGCGCGCTCCCAGGCGTCACCGAGGCGGCAATCGTATCGACCTGCAATCGTACGGAACTCTGGTGCGTGTTGGAGGATGGGGACGGCGAACCGGTCCGCGACTGGTTCGCACACCATCGCGGGGTTGGCGACGCGGCGATGCGCGATAGCCTGTATGCGTACGCCGACGACAATGCCGTACGCCACCTATTTCGCGTCGCGTGCGGCCTCGACTCGCTCGTCCTCGGCGAGCCGCAAATTCTAGGGCAGCTCAAGCAGGCCTACCGCGATGCAGGCGACAACGGCGCCAGTGGTCCGGTCATCGGCCGCGTGTTCCAGCACGCGTTCAGCGTCGCAAAGCAGGTCCGCACCGATACCGGTATCGGGGCGAGCCCGGTGTCGGTGGCTTACGCCGCCGTCGCCCTCGCACGGCAGATTTTCTCAAAGTTCAACGCGCACTCCGCGCTGCTAATCGGCGCCGGCGACACCATCGAGTTGACTGCGCGGCACCTACGCGCGAACGGGATCGGACGTCTACTAATCGCGAATCGCAATCTTGAGCGCGCGCATACGCTCGCGGAACGTTTCAAGGGATTCGCGATTCGCCTGGATGCGATCGACGCGCATCTCGCGGACAGCGACATCATCGTGAGCGCTACCGCGAGTCCGGTGCCTGTGCTCACGCACGCGCAAGTGAAAGCCGCGCTTGCTTCGCGCAAACGGCGCCCGGTGTTCATCGCGGACATCGCGGTCCCGCGCGACGTCGAGGCCTCCGTCGGCGACCTTGAGGACGTTTACCTCTATTCGGTCGACGACCTGAAGGGCGTTATCGACGATAACTTGCGCTCACGCCAAGAGGCCGCGGCCGAGGCCGAGCAGATTATCGAGCTTTCGGTCGCGCATTTTTCGGGCGTCCTGCGAACCCTCGATGCGGTCGACGTCATCCGCGGTGTGCGTGACCGTGCTGGCGATGCGCGCGACGAGAGCCTCGACGAGGCGACGCGTATGCTCGCGCGCGGTGAGTCGGTTGCGACGGTCATGCATTGGCTCGCGCATACGCTGACCAACCGGCTGCTCCACGAGCCGACCGTTCGGATGCGCGATGCGGGCTTCGCCGGCGATGATGCATCATTAGCGGCAGCGCGCCGCTTGTTCGGCATCAAGGAAGAGCAATGAAGGACTCCATTCGTAATAAGCTCGGCCAGGTTCAGGATCGCTTCGAGGAAATCTCCGCGCTGTTGTCTGACGCCGAGACCATGGCGGACGTCGATCGGTTTCGAGCCTTATCCAAGGAGTACGCGCGCCTCGACCCCGTGATGGCGACGTTCGCGGCGTGGCGTCGCGCGAACGCAGAAGTCGAAGTCGCGACGCCGTTGCTGAAAGACCCAGACCCATCGGTTCGCGAGCTCGCTGACGCCGAAATCGCGGATGCCAAAGCACGGTGCGAGCGGCTGGAAGCAGATCTGCAGTTGTTGCTGTTGCCACGCGATCCGAACGACGATGCGAATCTATTCCTCGAAATTCGCGCCGGTGCGGGTGGCGACGAGGCCGGGCTCTTCGCCGGCGTCCTGTTCCGCATGTACACGCGCTACGCGGAAACGCAGGGCTGGCAAGTCGAAATCCTGTCCGAGCAGGACGGCGAGCACGGCGGTTATCGCGAGGTCATCGCCCGCATCATCGGTGATGGCGCTTACTCGAAGCTGAAGTTCGAATCCGGCACGCACCGCGTGCAGCGCGTGCCTGCGACCGAAGCACAGGGCCGCATCCATACGTCGACCTGCACGGTCGCCGTTTTACCCGAAGTGGAAGAAGTCGGGGCCATCGATATCAACCCAGCGGACCTGCGCGTCGACACCTATCGCTCGTCCGGCGCGGGTGGCCAGCACGTGAACAAGACGGATTCCGCTGTGCGGCTCACCCACCTGCCGACCGGGATCGTGGTCGAATGTCAGGACGAGCGATCACAACACAAGAACCGCGCGCGCGCGATGTCGTTGCTCGCCGCGAAGCTGCTCGCGCAGGCGCAGGAAAAGCAGACCAGCGAGCAGCAAAAGGAACGGCGCCTGCAGGTCGGCACCGGCGATCGTTCGGAGCGGATTCGGACTTACAACTTCCCGCAGGGTCGCGTGACAGATCACCGAATCAATCTCACGCTCCATCAGCTTGATGACATCGTCGGTGGCAATCTGTCGCCGGTCATCGGGCCGCTTATCGCAGAACACCAGGCCGACCTGCTCGCGTCGCTCGCCGACGCCTGATCCCATCGCGGCGCCGCTCCTACTAATCCCCGGTCAATCGACGGCCTTGCAGTTGAGCGGCACGGTGAAGCCGCCGGCCTTCACGATGGCGACTTGGTCGTCCGCATCGAACGCAATCAACACATCCTCGGCGCCGTCCGCACGCGCGGGGTCCGACCACGACACGGCGGTTTGCATGATCGTCAGCAGCGGTCCGCTCGCCGCAACCGTGCCCGCGCCGTCCCAACACCCCGAGTAAGCGCACACGGAAAATCCACCCGACGTCCCGAACACGACATCCATCGGTGTCACGCCATCGCCCGACTCGGCGCTGCAGCCGTCCGCAGCGCAATGCACTTCAAGGTTATTGCGGCAACGCCAGACCGCGTGCCCAGCGACCGGCTCGGACGGGAAATAGAGGACGCGTGAGATCAACGGACCGTCGAATTCGTAGATTGCGATCGCTTGCTGCTCGCGCCGCTCGCGCGCTTTCGTGAACCAAGACGCCGTTTCGATCGTGGTTACGCGCGAGGCGGTCTCCGAGATGCTCGTGAGCGTCGAGCGGCACGACGGACAGGACTTGAAGTAATCGGTCATCCCCGCGTGTAGCGCATCGCGACCCGATGACTCTACGCGCAACGCTGCGCCGTCGACCGTGACCCATTCGACGTCGGGTACGACCAACATGGTCATCGCGGTGGCATCCTGCGCATTGAACGCTTCGACGAAGCGTCGAACGGTATCGCCGCCGCCGACCGGTGCCGCCGCAACCGCTGCGGCGAGCGCCAGCGCGGACGTCACGGCCACTGGGTTGCGAGTTCGTCGAAGTGCGGGGACTGAGGGCGTACGACACAGAACCGCTGGCCGGTCGGTGCTTCCATCACCCACCATGTTCGGATCTGCGCGATGCGCTTTGCGCCGAGCGCCTCGAGTCGACGCACCTCGGCTTCGATGTCATCGGCCTCGATATCGAGGTGAACATGGCTAGGATGGTCGACTGTCTGCACTTCGATGTTCAGTCGCTCAGTCGGGTCGACGAGTTTGACGTAGCGCCCGCCCTCTTCCGGCGGCCACTCATGGGTGGCCATGCCGAGTGCTTCGCCCCAAAAATCGGCCGCCTCGCGTGAATCGGCGTCCTGACAATCGATGGTGAAACCCGCGAGCCGACTCTTGTGCATGCGCTACGCGCCCAGCGCTTGCGCGACGTCGGCCTCGAGGTCTTCGTATTCCTCGATGCCGACCGACAACCGAATCAGCGTATCGGCAATGCCGAGCTCCGCGCGGACCTCGGGTGGCACGCTCGCGTGCGTCATGATTGCAGGATGGTTCACGAGGCTCTCAACGCCGCCAAGGCTCTCTGCCAGCGAGAACACTTTGAAGCGCTCGAGTACGCGACGCGCCTCGTCTGCGCTGCCGTCCACGTCGAAGCTGATCATGCCGCCGAAGCCATTCATCTGTTGCTTGGCGAGCGCATGTTGCGGATGGCCGCTTAGCCCCGGATAGAACACCTTCTTGACGCGCGGCTGCCCTTCGAGCCACTGCGCAAGTCGCAACGCGCTCTGGCAATGGCGTTCCATGCGGATCGCGAGCGTTTTCAGGCCGCGCAACGCGAGGAAGCTGTCGAACGGGCCCGACACTGCGCCAACGGAGTTCTGCAGAAAATAGAGCTGCTCGGCAATCGCATCATCGCCGGTCACGAGCACGCCGCCGACCATGTCCGAGTGGCCATTCAGGTACTTAGTGCTCGAATGCATGACCACGTCGAAGCCGTGCTCGAGCGGCCGCTGCACGTACGGCGTCGCAAAGGTGTTGTCGCACACGGTCATGATTCCGCGTTCGCGGCCGATTTTCGCGATCGCGGTGAGGTCCGCGAGCTTCATCATCGGGTTCGTCGGCGTCTCGACCCAGATGAGTTTCGTTTTCTCCGTGATCGCATCGGTAACTTTCGACGCGTCGCTCATATCGACGTAGCTGAAGTCGAGGCCTGCAGAGCGGGCGCGCACGCGCGAGAATAAGCGGCGCGTGCCGCCATATAGATCGTCCATCGCGACGACATGGTCGCCCGAGTCGAGCATGTCGAGCAGCGTCGCGGTCGAAGCGAGGCCCGACGCAAACGCGAGTCCGTACTTGCCGCCCTCAAGGTCCGCAATGCAGCGCTCGAACGCCTGTCGCGTCGGGTTGTGCGTGCGCGAGTACTCCCAGCCCTTATGGTCGCCCGGGCTCGCCTGAACGTAAGTGGAGGTTGCATATATCGGCGGCATGATTGCGCCGGTCGTTGGATCAGGCGACTGCCCCGCGTGAATCACGCGCGTGCCGAAGCCTTTTTTCTCGTTGTCTTTCATGTCAGCCCTGCTTCCTTCGCCACACCAACCAGTCACTGCGCGTGACGAGGCCGGCAAAGCCGCCGTCGTGCATTACAACGACGGTCGGTTCGTTCTCAAGCGCTTTCTCCAGCGCGATTTGCGGCTCGCTGGATTCAAGTACGGGTACATCGGTGCGCATCGCGTCGCGCACCGGCGCGTTCAGTGCAGCGCCCTTCTTCAACGCTTGCATCATCGAGCGCTCGTCGACGAGTCCCGCGTACTTCCCCTCGTCGAGCACCGGTAACTGCGACAAGCCGTTATCGCGCATACGGAGCTGAGCCGATGTCATCGGCTCCTCGATGCCGATGACGGTCGTGCCTTTTTCCGCGTGCGGGCGTGCGATGAAATCACGCAAATCGCCGAACGGCTCGCGCGTCATGTAGCCGCGGTCGATCATCCAGAAATCGTTGTACATCTTCGACAGGTATTTGTTGCCGGTATCACACAGCAAGGTCACCACGCGTTTCGGCTCGGTCTGCTCGCGGCAGTATCGAAGCGCGGCTGCGAGCAGCGTGCCGGTCGACGAGCCGACGAGGATGCCCTCCTTGTGCAGGAGCTCGCGCGCAGCGAGCAGCGCCTCCGCGTCGGGAATGGTGTAGGTCGTCTTGACGTGGTCAAGGTCGCAGACCGGCGGAATGAAGTCCTCACCGATGCCCTCGACAACCCAACTACCCGCCTTGCCGAAGCTGCCCGTCCGCACATATTCAGCGACGATCGAGCCTTCGGGATCCGCGAGCACGACGTCGACGTTCGGCGCGACGCGCCCGAAGTAGCGACCGAACCCGGTGATCGTGCCGCCGGACCCGACGCCGCAGATGACCGCGTCCATGTCGTGCTCCATCTGCTCCCAGATTTCAGGGCCGGTGATTTCTTCGTGCGCGCGGGCGTTGTGCTCGTTCGCAAACTGGTTCACATAGAACGCGCCCTGCTCTTTTGCGATGCGCGCGGCGAGATCCTGGAAGTAGTCGGGGTGACCTTTCGCGACGTCGGAGCGCGTCAACACGACCTCGGCGCCCATCGCCTTCAAGTTGAACACCTTTTCCATGCTCATCTTGTCAGGCATCACGATAATCATGCGATAACCCTTCTGCGCGGCGACGAGCGCGAGGCTGATGCCGGTATTACCGGCGGTCGCTTCGACGAGCGTGTCGCCAGGCTTCACATGCCCGTCGCGCTCCGCGCCTTCGATCATCGCGACGCCGATGCGGTCCTTAATCGAGCCGCCGGGGTTGTTGAGCTCCAGCTTGCCGAACAGTCTGCACGGACCGGTATCAAGCTGCGTGAGTTCGATCATCGGCGTGTTGCCGATCATCTCGAGGACGTTGCGGTAGATGGCCATCCGCGTATCGTATCATTCGGGGAAATGACCATCGACTCGTTAATTTCCGGAGCGGCAACGGCGCTGCAACCGGTGTCGGAATCGCCCCGTCTGGACGCCGAAATCTTGCTCGCGCACGCGCTCGGGCGCGCACGCGCGTGGCTGCGGGCGCACGGTGATGAACCGGTAACGCCGGAAGTCGCTGACCGTTTCGATGAACTCCTGAAGCGCCGGCGTGCGGGTGAACCGGCCGCGTATCTCCTCGGCGAGCGCGAGTTCTGGTCGCTTGCGCTGACCGTGACGCCGGCGGTGCTCATCCCGCGCCCGGATACCGAAATCCTGGTTGCCGCCGCATTGGAAGTCATCGACGATGCCGATGATGTCGCGGCGGCGGATCTCGGCACCGGAAGCGGTGCGGTGGCGATCGCGCTCGCGACCGCACGGCCCGCTTGGCGAGTGGTGGCGACCGACTGTGACGCCGCCGCGCTGACCGTCGCGCAAGCGAACGGTGCACGGCATGGCGGTCGCGTCGAATTCCACCGCGGCGACTGGTGCGCCGCGCTGGCTCGCGAGCGCTTCCATTTAATCGTTTCGAACCCACCGTACGTCCGAGACGACGAT
Organism: uncultured Gammaproteobacteria bacterium; assembly: GCA_964402835.1. Lineage (GTDB taxonomy): Bacteria > Pseudomonadota > Gammaproteobacteria > Natronospirales > JAIVGZ01 > JAIVGZ01. Next base: position 11,277 of record CAYODZ010000003.1, read on the forward strand.
CCGCATCTCGATCGCGGCGACGTTCGGTTCGAGCCCCGCGGCGCGCTCGCTGCGGGTCCGGACGGTCTCGACTGCATCCGCGAGATCGTCGCGTGTGCGCCAGCGCACTTGGTGTCCCGCGGCTGGCTTTTACTCGAACACGGCCATGATCAGGCGGACGCCGTCGAGGACTTACTGGTCGGGGCTGGCTTTGGGGAAATTCGGCGGTGGAAAGACCTCGGCGATATCGATCGAGTCACGGGGGGTCGGCTCATCGAATCGCGACGCAAAGGTGATAAAACATAGCAATGGATGCGCACGAGAAAATTAGGTACGCGCGGCACATTGGCCTTGCCGAACTCGGCGAAGCCGGGCAGCAACGCTTGCGTGATTCGACCGTACTCCTCGTCGGGCTCGGCGGCCTCGGCTCGCCAGCGGCGCTGTACCTTACCGCCGCCGGCGTCGGGCGGCTGCTGCTCAATGATTTCGACTTGGTCGACCCGACCAACCTGCAACGGCAGATTCTGTATCGCGACGCGGATGTCGGTCGACGCAAGGCCGATGCGGCTTTTGACACGCTGTCGTCGGTGAATCCCGGCGTGTCGCTGGTCCGACACGATGGCCGCCTCGATGCCGACGCGTTGCGTACCGTCATCGAGGGCGCAGATCTTGTGCTCGATTGCACCGACAACTTTGGTTCGCGTTTCACGGTGAACGCCGCATGCGTGGCGGCCGGCACCCGCCTCGTCAGCGGCGCAGCGGTCCGACTCGGTGGCCAGGTCGCGAGTTTCGACCTGCGCGGTGGCCGCGGACCCTGTTATGCGTGCTTATACAGCGAAGACGGCGAATCGATTGAGGACTGCGCCGGGAATGGCGTGTTCGCACCGCTCGTCGGTGTGATTGGCACGATGGTCGCGACGGAAGCGCTGCGAATTCTCGGTGGCATCGGCGCGCCGGCGAGCGGACGGCTTCTGCAGTTCGACGCCGCGACGTTCGCGTGGCGCGAATCGGGGTTCGAACGCGATCCAAGCTGTTCGGTGTGCCGATGAAAGCGGCTTTACACGCCTACCTCGCGGAGGCGATTCCGCTTTATCGCGCGATGGAGGCCACAGTCGCGGACGCCGACACTGGGTCGGTCGCGCTCGTTGCGCCGCTCGCGCCGAACACTAATCACCAATCGACCGCGTTTGGCGGCAGCGTCGCGAGTCTCGCGACGCTCGCGTGCTGGGGTTGGTTGTGGGTACTACTGCGCGACGCGGGCATCGACGCGCGACTTGTCGTCGCGCGCAGCGAGATCGATTATCTGAAACCCGTGCTCACGGCGCTGAACGCGCGTTGCAATGCACCGGCGTCGGCGACGACGCGTGTGTTCCTCGACGGGCTCGCGCGCAAAGGGCGCGCGCGGATCGAACTTGAAGCGGTGGTGACGGATGACGCGGGCGTGGTGTGCGCGCGGTTCACGGGGCGGTTTGTAGCAAGCGCTGCAGGCTGATTCATCGCGGCACGAAGGTGCCGCTCCTACATTCAACCTTGGCACCTGTAGGAGCGGCGCCTTTGCGCCGCGAATAAGCGGGCGCCTTTGCGCCGCGACGTTTAAGGTGCGAGCTTGGCCTTCAGGAGGTCGTTGACCTGCGCGGGGTTCGCCTTGCCGCCCGTCGCTTTCATCACCTGTCCGACGAAGAAGCCGAATAGCTTGTCCTTGCCGGAACGGTACTGCTCAAGCTGCGTCGGATTCGCCTGGATCACATCGTCGATGATCTGCTCGATGGCGCCCGAATCGGTAATCTGGCGCAGGCCTTTTGATTCGATGATCTGGTCGGCATCGCCCTCGCCGGCCCACATCGCATCGAACACTTCCTTCGCGATCTTGCCGGAAATCGTGTTGTCGACGATGCGAGCCAGCAGGCCCGCAAAGCGCTGTGCATCCACCGGGCTTTCGTCAATTTCGATGCCGTCGCGGTTCAGCGCGGCGGAGAGCTCGCCCATCACCCAGTTCGCGACAAGCTTCGGTTCGCCGCCCACCGCGCGGAGTGTTGCCTCGTAGTAGTCGCCCATCTCGCGCGTCGCGGTCAGTACCGTTGCGTCATACGCCGGCAGGCTGAATTCATCGATGTAACGCTGGCGCTTCGCATCGGGTAACTCCGGCAGCGTCGCACGCACGTCGTCGATGAACTTGCCGTCGAGCTTGACCGGCAACAAATCCGGGTCCGGGAAGTAGCGATAGTCATTCGCTTCTTCTTTACTGCGCATCGGCCGTGTCTCGCCCTTGTCCGGGTCGAACAGGCGCGTCTGCTGGATGATTTTCTCGCCGCGTTCAATCAGTTCGATCTGGCGTTCGACCTCATAGTTGATCGCGCGTTCGATGAAGCGGAACGAGTTCAGGTTCTTGACTTCGCAGCGCGTGCCGAACGGCTCGCCTGGCTTGCGCACCGAAACGTTCGCGTCGCAGCGGAACGAGCCCTCCTGCATGTTGCCGTCACAAATCTCGAGGTAACGCACCAGCGCATGGATTTTCTTCATGTATGCGACCGCTTCCTTCGCGGACCGCATATCGGGCTCGGACACGATTTCGAGCAGTGGCGTGCCGGCACGATTGAGGTCGATGCCGGTCATGCCCTGAAAATCTTCGTGCAGCGACTTGCCGGCGTCTTCCTCGAGGTGCGCGCGCGTGATCCCCACCACCTTCGTCGTCCCGTCCTCGAGCATCACATCGAGCTTGCCGGTTTTCACGATCGGGAATTCGTACTGGCTGATTTGGTAACCCTTCGGCAAGTCCGGATAGAAGTAGTTCTTGCGCGCAAAGACAGAGCATGTCTCGATTTCGGCGTCAATCGCGAGGCCGAACTTCACGGCCATGCGCACGGCCTCTCGGTTCAGCACCGGCAGCGTACCCGGGTAGCCGAGGTCGACGAGGTTTGCCTGCGTGTTTGGCTCGGCGCCGTACGCAGTCGGTGCGGACGAAAAAATTTTCGTCTTCGTCGCGAGCTGCGCGTGGATCTCAAGGCCGATTACAGTTTCCCACGTCATGCGAATTGCTCCGGCGTACGGGTATGCCAATCGGTTTCCTGCTGATACCGATGCGCGGCATTCAACATGCGCGCCTCATCAAAATAGTTGCCGATGATGTGCAGTCCGACTGGCAGGCCGTCGACAAACCCCATCGGCAGCGAGAGGCCCGGCAGCCCCGCGAGGTTCACGCCGTTCACATAAATGTCATTCAAGTACATCGTCACCGGATCATCGGTCTTCTCGCCGATCTTGAATGCAGCGGTCGGTGTCGTCGGCCCCATCAGGAGGTCGCAGGACTCAAACGCACGCGCAAAATCAGCGGCTATCAACTGGCGCGTTTTCTGTGCTTTCAGGTAGTACGCGTCGTAATACCCGGCCGACAGCACATACGTGCCCGTCATGATGCGGCGCTTCACTTCCGCGCCGAAGCCCTCGCCACGCGACCGCTTGTACAGGTCGGTCAGGTCGCGTGGGTTCTCGCACCGGTGGCCGAAGCGCACGCCGTCGAAGCGCGACAAGTTCGACGAACATTCGGCCGGTGCAATCACGTAATACGTCGGTACCGATAGCTTCAAGTACGGCAGGCTCACTTCGACCGGCGTGCAGCCGAGCGAGCGGTACACATCGAGCGCAGCCTCGACACATTCGGCCATGCGGCTGTCGAGTCCATCATCGAAAAATTCTTTCGGTACGCCGATGCGCAGGCCCTTCAGGTCTGCGCCGATGGTGGCCGCGTAGTCTGGCACTTCACGGTCAACGCTCGTGGAATCGGCCTCGTCGAAGCCCGACATCACACTTAAGAGCAGCGCGGCGTCCTCGGCCGTGCGCGTCAGCGTGCCCGCTTGGTCGAGGCTCGATGCGAACGCGATCATGCCGTAGCGCGACACGCGCCCATATGTCGGCTTCACACCGACGAGATTCGTGAACGCGGCAGGCTGACGAATCGAGCCGCCCGTATCGGTGCCGGTGGCGGCCGGTGCGAAACCGGCGGCGACCGCCGCCGACGAGCCACCCGACGAACCCCCGGGCACGCGTTCGACGTCCCACGGATTCTTCACCGCGCCGTACCAACTCGTCTCGTTCGACGAGCCCATCGCGAACTCGTCCATGTTCGCCTTGCCGAGCATCACCATGCCGGCTGCGTCGAGTTTGCGCACGAGCGTCGCGTCGTACGGCGACACGAAGTTGTCGAGCATGCGCGAGCCGCAACTCGTCTTCACGCCCTCGGTGCAGAAGATGTCTTTGTGGATGATCGGGATGCCGGTGAGCGGGCCCGCGTCGCCGCGTGCGCGCGCCGCGTCGGCCGCCGCCGCTTGTGCGAGTGCGCGTTCGGGCGTCACGGTGATCATCGAATTCAGGTCAACATCGCGCGCGTCGATGCGGCCGAGCAGCGTTTCGGTCAGCGCGACACTGGTCGTTTCACCGTCTGCAAGCAGGCGAGAGAGCTCAGCGACCCCGCGGGTGTGCAAATCGCTCATTCGATGACCTGCGGGACGAGATACAGCCCGGCATCGACGGCGTCGGCATTCCGCTGGAAACGCTCGCGATCGATGAGGCCGGCGACCTGGTCGGCCCGCAGGCGCTGGGCGATGTCCTCTGGATGGGCCATCGGCTCGGTTTCAGCGTTCACTTTCTCAAGCTGGGCGACGAAATCGAGGATGTTTGACAGGGTCGCGCAGTACCCAGGGATGTCTTCGGCCGCGATTTCGAGGCGCGCCAGGTGGGCGATGTCGCCGACTTGCTCTATTGTCAGTTTCACGGCTGTGGATGCTCTCCGACTGGGGTCAGACCCCTATTTGGAAAATTTTGACGCGCGATTATCGCATACCAACCTCGACGCGAGGGGTCTGACCCCCGTCGAAGCCGTCCAAACGTGTTGCTGGTCAGGACCGCCCCTGCTAGAGTAGCCCCGCATAACAAAGACAGGTTTCCCTCGATGTTCAATAGCTTCCGCGGTTTCTTCTCCACCGACCTGTCAATCGACCTCGGGACGGCCAACACGCTCATCTATATGCGTGGCAAGGGCATCATCCTGAACGAACCGTCCGTCGTGGCGATTCGCGAAGAGCCGGGTCGCGGCGGTAAGGTCATCGAAGCGGTCGGCGCCGACGCCAAGCGCATGCTCGGTCGTACGCCCGGCAACATCACCGCAATCCGGCCTTTGAAGGACGGCGTCATCGCCGACTTCACCGTGACCGAGAAGATGCTCCAGCATTTTATCCGCAAGGCGCACGGCAATAGTTTCTTTCGCCCGAGCCCACGCGTGCTCGTGTGCGTTCCGTACGGATCGACACAAGTCGAACGCCGCGCGATTCGCGAATCGGCGCAGGGCGCCGGCGCGCGCCGCGTATTCCTGATTGAAGAACCGATGGCCGCTGCGATTGGCGCGGGCATGCCCGTCGACGAAGCGCGCGGTTCGATGGTGCTCGACATCGGTGGCGGTACCTCCGAAGTCGCGGTCATTTCGTTGAACGGCATTGTGTACGCCGCGTCGGTCCGCATCGGCGGCGACCGCTTCGATGAGGCCATCATCGCGTACGTGCGCCGCAACTACGGCACGCTGATTGGCGAAGCGACAGCCGAACGCATCAAGCACGAAATCGGCTCCGCGTTCCCCGGTGAAGAAGTGCGTGAGATCGAAGTGAAAGGCCGCAACCTCTCCGAGGGCGTGCCGCGCGCATTCACGCTGAATTCGAACGAGATTCTCGAAGCGCTCCAAGAGCCGCTATCGGGTATCGTCGGCGCGGTGAAGACCGCGCTCGAGCAGACACCGCCGGAACTCGGATCCGACGTCGCGGAACGCGGCATCGTGCTCACGGGCGGCGGCGCGCTGTTGCGCGACATGGACCGACTCCTCATGGAGGAAACCGGCCTTCCGGTCGTCATCGCCGATGATCCGCTCACGTGCGTCGCACGCGGTGGCGGTCGGGCGCTCGAGCTGTTCGATGAGAGCGGCGGCGTGTTCTCGTTCGCCAGCGAGTGATCGGACGCCTCGACCCGAAGCCGCTGTTCCTACGGGGACCCTCCCTCACCACCCGGTTGATTGTCTGTGCGCTCGC
>CAYODZ010000004.1:0-6201 GCA_964402835.1 uncultured Gammaproteobacteria bacterium
TACGCGAGCGCCGGCATCGTGCATGAACTGCGCGGCGTGCATGCCGACGTTGCCAAAGCCCTGTACGGCGACGGTAGCACCCTGAATGGACTTGTTTTGTAACTTCAGCCCCTCGTCCGCGGTGACCCACACGCCACGGCCGGTCGCTTCGTTGCGCCCCGGCGCACCGAACAGCTCAACCGGCTTGCCGGTCACAACGCCCGGACTGAACTTATGAAATTTCTCGTACTCGCTCATGATCCACGCCATCTCGCGCGGACCGGTGTTCATGTCGGGCGCCGGAATATCACTGGTCGGGCCGATGATCTGGTGGATCGCCTGCACATATTTGCGCGTGATGCGCTCGAGCTCGCCGTCGCTGTACTGCGTCGGGTCGATGCGGATGCCGCCCTTCGCGCCGCCGAACGGTACGTCGACGACCGCTGTCTTCCAAGTCATCAGCGACGCGAGCGCCAGCGCATGGTCGGCGTCGAGGTCTGGGTGGAAGCGCAACCCACCCTTGTACGGGCCGCGCATGTTGTTGTGCTGAACGCGGAAGCCGCTGAACGTGACCGCCTCGCCCGAATCGCACTCAATCTGTATCGAGACCTGAACCTCGCGCTGCGGCGCGAGGAGAATCTCGCACATGTTATCCGGGACGGCGAGCGCCGCCATCGCGCGGTTCAAAAATTCGTTGGTCGCGCTGACGGCCGTCATGACGCTTGCACCTTGGAGGCGAAGAACGTGTCGATCAGGCGGCGTGCAATGCTGATGCTGGACGGAATGCGCGCGGGCAGCGCGTCGTGCGTGAACCAGCCCGCGTCGAGTATCTCCACACCGTCCGGGGTCAACTCACCGGATTTCCACGCGGCGGTGAAACCGATCATCAATGAGTGCGGGAATGGCCACGGCTGGTTGCCGTAATAGCGAATATCGGTCACTTCGATTCCGACCTCCTCGCGTACCTCTCGGGCAACGCAGTCTTCGAGCGTTTCACCGGGTTCGACGAAACCGGCGAGGACGCTGTACATGTTCTCGGCGTGGTGAGCCGCGTGGGCAAGCAGGCATGCGTCGCCCTTGTGCACGAGCATAATGACCGCGGGCGACACCCGCGGAAACGCGGCATACGCACACGCACTACAAACGCGCGACCAATTGTGCGGATGCCGCATGGTCGGCTCGCCGCAGCGGCCGCAATGTCGGTGGCTGCGATCCCACTCCGCGTATTGAAGCGCCCGTCCTGCGACCAACAGCGCATCGTCGTCGAGTTCGCCGAGCACACCGCGCAAGCCCGCCATCTCCCAACCGTCGGCGAGCGCGGCCGCGACCGGTTGCGCGATCACGAAACAACCGGCATGCCCATGATGGCCAAAACAAAACGGGTCGTTCGGTTCGATACCGAGCACTGCGAGGTCCGCAAGGCGTGGCAGGCTCGCGCGACCGCCGTGCCGTCGCACCAGTAGTTTCCCATCATCGCAGACGAAGCACAGCGAGCCGGCATCCGTCAGCGGCTCGCCGTGGATACAGGCCTGGAAACTCACAGCGTTTCGAAATCGTCGACTGCGAGTGCTTCGCGCCGTGCGAGGTCGGCGTCGAGCAAGCGCGCCGCGTCGTCCGCGGAAATCGCGCCTTCCGCCGCCGCGGATTCGACCTGCTCGGTGAAGGTGCGCCCCGACGCGACCTTCATCTTCACGGCATCGGCCAGCGTCCGGCGCGCCGACTCCGTCTGGCACAGCTGATTCAATGCATCTTCGAGCCGCCCGAGATGCTCGCGCGTGGAACGCGGTAAGTACATTCCAGCCGTGAGTCGGTCCCGTGTCGACGAAGGCGCTAGCAGAAGCCGCGCGACCTCATGGTCCAGCGAATCCGCCGGTCGACGGAAATCTCGCCCCCACGGGAACACGAGCCATCGCAAGGCCGCGGCGAGCCAAGCGGGCTCCATATTGTCGAACAACTCCGCGAACGCACGCTCTGCGCGGTGCAACGCGTCTTCGCACGCCCACGCGACCAATGGCTGGTCACTGTCTGGTGCGCCGCTCGTATCGAAGTGCTTCAGCGCGGCAGATGCGATATACAGTTGACTCACGATGTCGGCCATGCGCGCCGACAGACGCTCGCGCCGCTTCAACTCGCCACGTAAAGTCAGCAGCAATAAATCCGACGCTACGGAGAACGCCGCGCTCAGACGCGTCAGTTGGCGGTAGTAACGCGCCACACCACCGCCGCGCGGGGCGCGGGCGAGCGCACCCCCGGTCAGCCCCAACAACAGCGTGCGCACGCCGTTGCTCAAAGAAAGCCCAATGTGCGCGGTAACCGCACAATCGAACGCCGCGGCGCCCCGGTCTCGGTCGGTGTCATTCGCCGCCTCGAGTTCCGCGAACAGGTACGGATGACAGCGTATTGCGCCCTGCCCGAACGTCATCATGCTGCGCGTCAGGATGTTCGCCCCTTCGACGGTCACCGCGACCGGCGGGAACTGGTGTAGCAGACCGACTACGTTGCGCGGACCGAGGCAAACGCCCGCGCCACCATGTACATCGAGCGCATCGGCGATAACCTGTCGCGCACGCTCGGTCATGTTGTATTTCATGATCGCGGAGATCACCGGTGGCTTCTTGCCGTCATCGAGCGCTGCGAGCGTGACACGGCGTGCGGCGTCCATCGCGTATGTGTTGCCCGCGATGCGCGCGAGCGCTTCCTGCACCCCCTCAAAATAGCCGATTGGAGTTTTGAATTGGCTGCGAATCCGCGCGTATGCGCCGGTCGCACGCGCAGAGACTTTTGCGGCGGCCGTGGACAACGCGGGTAGCGAGATCGAGCGGCCATCCGTCAGGCACTCGATCAGCATGCGCCAGCCCTGCCCAGCGTACTCGACGCCGCCGATTAGCGCGTCCATCGGAACGAACACATCGTGGCCGCGGACCGGGCCGTTCATGAACGACATGTGCATCGGATTGTGGCGGCGGCCGGTCTCGACGCCGGGTGTCGTGACCGGAACGAGCGCGAGTGTGATTCCTAAGTCGCGGCGCTCCGCGTTCAGCAATCCATCAGGGTCGTACAGTTTGAACGCGAGGCCGAGCACAGTGGCGACCGGGCCGAGCGTAATGTAGCGCTTGTCGAAATCAAGGCGCACACCGAGCACGCCGTCGCGCTCGCAGACGATCCCCGTGTCGGGAATCGCACCTGCGTCGGAGCCGGCCTCCGGGCCGGTGAGCGCGAAGCACGGGATTTCGTCACCGGACGCGAGCCGCGGGAGCCAGTACTGCTTCTGCGTGTCGGTCCCGTATTTGAGAAGCAACTTCCCAGGACCGACCGAGTTCGGAATCATTACGGTGAGCGCGCCGCTGATGCTGCGCGTCGCGAGCTTCATGATCACCGACGCATGGCCGGCCTGAGAGAAACCCTTGCCGCCATACTCAGGCGGAAGCACCATGCCGAAGAACCCCTGCTCCTTCACGAACGCCCACGCCTGCGGTGGGATGTCGTGCCGCACATGGTTGTCGCGCCAATCGTCGAGCATCGCGCAGAGCTGCTCGGTCGGCCCATCCAGGAACGCCCGCTCGGATTCAGTCAGACCCCGCGTCGGTGCGTCGAGTAGCAGCGCCCAGCGAGGATTTCCGCCGAAGAGTTCAGCATCCCACCAGGTCGAACCCGCTTCGAGCGCCTCTCGCTCGGTGCGCGAGAGGTCCGGCATCGACGCGCGATAGAACGCGTACAGGCGGTCAGAGAACAGCTTACGGCGCAGCGCGGGAATCCAAACAATGACGAGGGGCGTCGCAAACAGAATCCAGACGAGCGTCTTGATCCATGTGGCCGCCGGTGAAAGTTCCGAGTAGACGACCAGCAGGGCGAGTAGTACGCCCGACCACGCCAAGAGCGAGGCGCGCACGAACGCGAGCGACAATAAAGCGGCAACGAATATCAGCCACCACAGCAGTGCGATCATTCGGCGTCCGCCTGCCGCTCTGGCGCCGTGTCCTTGAACGCGGCAAGACTCCGACAGTGCGCATCGATGCGTACGAGCGTCGGATACGTGGTGAGGTCGACGCCGAACCGATGCGCGTTATAGAGCTGCGGAACGAGGCACAGGTCCGCGAGCGTCGGCGCGTCGCCGTGACAGCACTGGCCAGTACGTGAATCGCCGGCAATCATCGACTCAAGCGCGGCAAAACCCGCGTGCATCCAGTGGTGCATCCAATCCCGCTTCGCGGTGTCGTCAGCACCGTGCTTCGCGACGAGGTATTGCTGCACGCGCAGGTTGTTCAACGGATGGATGTCGCACGCAACGATTTGCGCTAGTGCGCGCACGCGCGCGCGCCCAGACGCCGACCGCGGCAGCAGCGGTGGTTCTGGATGCGTCTCGTCAAGGTATTCGATCATTGCAAGCGACTGCGTGATGACTTCGTCGCCGTCGATCAAGAGCGGGACCAGGCCCTGAGGATTCAGCGTCCGGAAACGCTCGGAATGCTGCTCTCCCCCGTCTCGGAGCAAGTGCACCGGGACCGCATCGTATTGAAGCCCCTTCAACGCGAGCGCGATACGCACGCGCCACGCCGCGGTGCTCCGAAAATAAGTATGGAGCGTGACGCTCATTCGGCTTGGTACCGACGAACCTCCTGATCGATCGCGCCGAATATAGACGCGCCCTCGTCGTCGAACATCTCGATGCGCACGCGATCGCCGAATTTCATGAAGGGCGTCGTCGCTTCGCCGTCGCGAATGACCTCAAGTACGCGTTTCTCTGCGAGACACGACGCACCGCGGGATTCATCCTGGTTCGCGATGGTGCCGGAGCCAACAATGGTTCCTGCCGCGAGGAAACGCGTTTTCGCGGCGTGCGCGATGAGCGCACCGAAGTCGAATTGCATGTCCTCGCCACACTCGGGCTCCCCGAACAGTTCGCCGTTCAAATGCGTGACGAGCGGTCGATGCAGCTTGCCGTCGCGCCACGAATCGCCGAGTTCGTCGGGCGTGACTGCGACCGGTGAGAACGCGCTTGCGGGCTTGCTCTGCAGAAATCCAAAGCCTTTCGCGAGCTCCGCGGGAATCAGGTTACGCAGCGACACGTCGTTCACGATCATCACCAATCGGATGTGCTCACGCGCCGCGCTCGGCGTCACCGCCATCGGCACGTCGTCGGTGACGACAGTGACTTCCGCTTCGAAGTCGATTCCGTAGGCCTCGTCTGCGGCGAGCACCGCGTCGCGTGGACCGATGAACGTATCGGAGCAGCCCTGATACATCAGCGGGTCATGTTGGAAGCTCGGTGGCATTTCTGCGCCGCGTGCGCGGCGCACGCGCTCCACGTGCGGTAGGTATGCGGAACCGTCGACCCACTGGTACGCGCGCGGGAGCGGCGCCGCGAGGTCCGACGGGTCGAGCGCAAACGCGCCGGTGGCCTTGCCATCGTTCAGCCGGTCGTAGATTTCCGCGAGGCGCGGCGACAGTGAATCCCAGTTGTCGAGCACGACTTGCAGCGTCGGCGCAACGGTGCCGGCGACGACGGCCTGCGTGAGGTCACGCGACACCACGACCAGCGTACCGTCGCGTCCGCCTGCTTTTAAGGTGCCTAACTTCATTTCTTGGGCTTCCAGCTATCGACATAACCTTTCCACTCGACTGCCTCTGCGTCGGCATGCACCTCGAGCGCGTCGCGCGTGTCAATCATCACCGCGACCTCGTTCGTGCCCTCGCTCTTCTGTTCGAGCATGTTCTTCAGTGCGCCGGGATGCGGGCCGTGCGTAAATCCACATGGGTGCATCGTAATCATGCCCGGGTGGATGTTGTCGCGCGAAAAGAACTCGCCGCGGTGATAGAAAATCACTTCGTCGTAATCATCATTGTTGTGAAAGAACGGGATTTTGATGGCGTCTGGGTCGGTTTCGAAGGGTCGCGGCACGAAGGTACAAACGACGAATCGGTTCGCGACGAACGTCGTGTGGGCTGACGGCGGCAAATGGTAGCGGTGGCTCATCAGCGGCCGGATGTCACGCCAGTTGATGCGCACCGGTACGAGGTCACCCTTCCAGCCGACCGCGTCGAGCGGGTTGTAGGGATAGGTGATGACGGACACCTGGTCGCGCCGCTTCACCTCGATGCTCCACTCGTGCTCGTCCTGCTGGTCGATGAACGCCGCATCGATCGCCGGCGTCTCCAGCATCGCCTCGTCGAAAATGGCATGCGGCCCCACGAGGCCCTTGTCCGGCAGGCGAAAGCTGTCGT
>CAYODZ010000005.1:0-17603 GCA_964402835.1 uncultured Gammaproteobacteria bacterium
CGCCGGGGCTCACCTGCACGCCGCAGATCTGCACGGTCCCGTTCACCTCGACGGTCTGCATGCGCCATTTGCCGGTGATCGGCGTGAAGCCGCGGCACCAAACGGGCCAGCCCATCCCGCGATACTGCTGCGGGTCGCGCACCGTGCCGTCCACGATCGCGCCGGCGAAACCCTGACGCTGGGCAACCGTGGCCGATTGCCCGCCCATGTTCGAGCAGCCCATGACGCCTTCGATCACCAGCACGTCGCCCGGCTGGGCGAGGTTGTGCGCCTCGCTTTCGCCCTGTGTATTGGTTTTCTCGTGGGCGGCGGCCTTGTGGATCTGCGCGGTGCGCTGGATGTTGCGCACCGTCAGCGCCGGGCCGACGATGCGGGTCCCGGGATTGACCGGCGGCAGTGCCGAGGCCGGCACGACACCGACCAGCCCGAGCTCGTCCATCGCGTCGGAAACCGTTCCAGTGAGGTCGACGAGCGCGCGATAGCCCTCGATAATGTCGCGTGGAACCGGGGGCAGCTCGAGCAGACGTATCGCTTCGCGCGGCAGCCTGCCGAGTGTGACTTTTGTCATGCCTGATTTTCTCTCTGGTGGGTAATAGTTCCGGATGCAGGGGGACTTCGGCGCCGTTTTGAGTTAAGTCAGTCAATCTCGCGCGAAGGTATAACCTGCGATGTTAGGGAGTCGTCGCCAGAATGAAAAGCTCGGCACGTAAGACCAGGGAGGTCCAGCAAGCCTTCGCGCTCAAACCCATCGCCTGCGGCGTGATGCTCGCATGTTGCGGGGGCGCGCTGGCCAATCCCACAGGGCCCAGCGTCGCAGCGGGCGCGGCCTCGTTTCAGGCGAACGGCAAGACGCTCGCTGTCACCAACGCGCCGGGCACGATCATCAACTGGCAATCGTTTTCGATCGGCGGCGGCGAGCATACGCGCTTCAATCAGCAGTCCGCCTCGAGCGCGGTGCTCAACCGCGTCGTCGGCGCTGACGGCTCGCGGATTCTCGGCGCGCTTACCTCGAACGGCCGCGTCTTCCTCGTCAACCCGCACGGCATCGTCTTCGGCGCCGGCGCGCGCATCGATACCGCGGGCTTCATCGCGTCCACGCTCAACATCGCCGACAAGGATTTCCTCCAGGGCAAGTTCAAGTTCGAAGGCGGCGGCAACGGCGTGCTGCGCAACGAAGGCGAGCTTCGCGCGAGCGGCGACATCGTGCTCGTCGGTCCCATCGTCGAAAACGCGGGATTGATTCGCAGTGACGACGGCGCGGTGCTGCTTGCGGCAGGCCGCAGCGTCACCATCACGAGTCCCGATGCGCAGGGCGTGAAGTTCGAGCTGCAGGCGCCGGACGATACCGCGATCAACCTCGGAACGATCGAAGCTTCGGGCGCGGCTTCGATGCTCGCGGGCACGCTGGTGCACTCGGGTGACCTTCGTGCAGCCAGCGCGAACGTAGAGGGCGGGCGCGTGGTCCTTGTCGCGCAAAAGGACGCGACCGTCGAGGCGGGCGCGACGATTTCGGCCAGTGGCCCGCAGGGGGGAAGCGTTCGCGTGCAGTCGGGCGATACCACACTCGTTGCCGGCGCCATCGACGCGAGCGGCAGCAGTGCGCAGGGCGGGAAAGTCGAGCTTCTCGGCAACCGCGTCGGCCTTATCGGCGCCGCGGACGTCAGTGCATCCGGCGTTGCCGGTGGCGGCACGATCCTCGTCGGCGGCGACTATCAGGGTAAGAACGCGGACGTTCAGAACGCCGCGCGCACGTTTGTCGGATCCGACGTTACGTTGCGTGCCGATGCGACCGCCGCGGGCGACGGCGGCAAGGTCATCGTCTGGGCCGACGACACGACGCGTTTCCAGGGCGCGATCAGCGCACGCGGCGGCGCGCAGGGCGGCGACGGGGGCTTCGTCGAGACGTCCGGCAAGGGAGGCCTCAGCGTCGCCGGCGCGAGGGTGGATACGCGTGCCCCGGCGGGCCGCACCGGGACGTGGTTGCTCGATCCAAAGTTCGTCATCGTGGTGGCCGGGGGCTCGTCGCCACTCGCCGACGCCGATGCCTTCAACAAGAACGCAAGCGGTACGGACACGATCGATCCCGGCGATATCAACGGCGCGGCCTCGGACGTCGTACTTCAAGCGAATACCGATGTCGTGTTCAGCAGCGCGATTGCGATGAGCAATGCGGGCGTTGGCCTTACCGCGCAGGCCGGCCGCTCGATTCTTGTCAACGCCGACATCGTGACCAACGACGGCAACATCACGCTCGTCGCGAACGAAACCGTTGCCAACGGCGTCGATCCCGACCATCGTGACGGCGTCGTGCCTGCGACGATCACGATGATGGACGGCACCCTGATCAACGCCGGGATGGCCGACGTGCGCCTGCTGGTTGCTACGGGGGCTGGTCACATAGCTACAAGCGGCGACATGACGATCGCCAATGTCAGCGGCGACAACGTGAGCGTTGTGCACAACGGCCCGGAGGCCAATAAGAAGATCCTGCGCGCGAGCGCTGCTTCGCTGATCAGCGCGGCCAACTCGGTGCATCTGGAGCATACGACCGCCGGCACGGACGCCAGCATCGGAACGCTGGCGAACCCTATTCGAATCGACACGCCGCGGCTTGAAGCTCACTCGGGCGTGCTCACCGGCGCCGTTGGTGGGATATTCGTCGAATCACCTAACGCCGGCGATCTGGAGATCGGCGGCGTGCCGGCATCGATACATGCGGGACCGATACGCGGCGTCCAGGCGCGGGCGGGCGGCCCGATCAGCATCACCGTCAACGGGAATCTTACGCGAGCGCCCGGCGCCGCTGGTTGCGGACCGACCGGCGGCGCGGGCGGGCCGATCTGCGCGGTTGGCGTGGACGGCGATATCACGCTCAACGCCGCGGCGCTGGGCGCACCCGGCCCTGGGCGGCTTCACGTCGATGCGAACGGCGGGAACGTATCGGCGACGAGCACCGTCGGCGGCGTTTTCCTCGAACGGCGCGCCGGCGATCTCGTGCTCAGCATGTACAACGTCGTTTCCCCCGCAGCTGCGCCGCTCGAGCTCGCGACCGGCAACGGCGTCCTCAACGTCGACGCGAGCATCGCTGCGCCGGGCGGTCTGGTTACGCTGGTGAGCAATGGCCCCGCGGGCCAGATCGCGTTTGCCGACGGGGTGACGATCACCGCGGATGACCTCACGCTCGGTGGCACCGGCCCGGCTGTGTTCAACGCAGGCACCGTCACTGTAGACGCGCCCGTCACCGCGGGCGTGCCGGTCTCGATCGGCGGTGCGATCGTCGATTTCAACGGTCCCCTCACGGCCAACGCCGCTCTCGCCGTCACAAGCGGTCAGGCCAACCTCAATGCCGGCGGGGCGATCGCGGGGCTCCTGTCTCTCGCGGGCGGGACGCTGGCGAGCACGGGCCCGGTCTTCGCCAACGGCGGCTTCGAGTTGTCGGGCGGAACGATCGCCGCCGGCGCCGCCGTACTCGTGACCGGCACGACCCTGATCGAATCCGGCACTCCGCAGGTGGCAGGTTCGCTCGTCACGGACGTGCTGGAGATGACCGGCGGCACGCTCGCCATTCCGGCCGGCGGCCTGCTGCAGACGGATGGCCTCAACGCGAGCAGCATCAGCGCAGCGATCGTCAATAATGCCGGCACATTCGAGATTGCGGGCGCCGACCTCGAACTGAACAACGGCGCGACGTTCAATAACGAGGCCACCGGCCTCTTCGACATACAGACCGACGCCGGCGTCCGTCACATCGACGGCGCGGCCCCGGTGTTCTCCAACGCGGGCATCCTGCGCAAGTCCGTCAGCTTCGGCACCAGCATCATCGGCAACCCCATCACGCTCACCAACGCGCCCTCCGGCTTGATCGACGTGCAGTCGGGCACGCTGCAGATCTCGAACGGAATGCCGGACAACGACGGCACGATCAACGTCGCCGTCGGGGCGACGTTCTCCACGAACGGGGCGGCGCTCACGAACTCGGCAACCGGCACGATCGGCGGAACGGGCGAAGTCGATCTCGGCGGCGCAACGCTCACCAATAACGGGACACTGCAGCCGGGCATGAGTGGTACGGGAGTCCTCGCGATTACGGGCAACCTCACGCAGGGCGCTGGCGGCCAGATCGACATCGACCTCACAGGGACGAGCGCCGAGGAGATCGATCGGGTGGCGATCACGGGAGTCGCCAACCTCGCGGGCACGCTCAACGTGCAGCACGTCGACGGCTTCAATCCACCGTCGGACAGCAGTTACACGATCCTGACGTACGGTGCGCGCACCGGCGATTTCGACACGAAGGATTTTCCGCCGGGATACGGCACCTTTTACAACGCCTCGCCCAATGCGGTCGACTATGTGCTCTCGCTCGGCGCTGTCGTGAACGCGTGGGCGGCGCCTGGCTCGGGGCTCTGGCAGACCGGTGCGAACTGGACGCTCGGACATGCGCCGACTTCCGGCGAAGACGCCTTAATCAACGACCTCGGTGGACCGGGTCCGAGCGAGATCATTACCGTATCCCAGGGCGGGGAGACGGCGCGGCGGCTCATGTCCGGCGAGAACGTCACCATCAGTGGCGGCACGCTCACGCTGGGGCCGCTCGCCTCGCAGGTCAACGCGACGCTCACAGTCGACGAAGGCACGCTCACGCTGACCGGACCGATCGGCGCCAACGTGCTGGCGCTCTCCGGCCCCATGGGCTTCATCGACGTGCAAAACGGCACTCTGTCGCAACTGAACATGTCCGACGGCGTGCTGATGCGCTCGACGGGCGGTTCCCTGACGATGACGGGACCGTTCAATATTTCAGGCGGCACGATCGCGCTCGGAAGCGGGGGCAGTCTCATGACCGAAGGCGTGACGACCGTCACGGGCGTCGTGAACCCCTTCTTCAACTGGACGAACAGCGGCACCCTGAACATCGAGGGCGCCGGCCAGATCAGCCCGAGCCCGGGCAGCGAATTCATCTTCACCAACCTGCCGGCCGGCATCGTCAACCTGAACGGAACCGACCCCAATCCGTTCAGCATGCTCATCGCCGACGCGCAGATTCGCAACACGGGCAGGTTCAACAAGATCGGCGGCGCAGCGACACAGACGATCGATACCCGCTTCAGCAATACGGACACGGGAAGCGTCGAAGTCGACTCCGGCACGCTGGTCCTGCCGGCGATGACGATCCTGCCCGGCAATATTCCGAATACGCAGAGCGGCACGCTCAGGGTCGCGCCGGGACACACGCTCTCAACGGGCGGAAACAACCTGACGAATGCGGCCGGCGGAGTCATCGGTGGCAGGGGCACGCTCGATCTCGGCGGCGCCACGCTGACGAACGACGGCACCTTGCAGCCCGGAAGGATCCTCGGCGGCTTCAGCATCGGTACGCTGACGATCGCCGGCAACCTGACACAAGGCGCAGGGGGCATCGTGGCCGTGCAACTCGGCGGCGACCTTGCCGGCCAGTACGACGTCCTCAACGTCACGGGAAGCGCCGCGCTTGCCGACAGCACGCTCAACGTATCGACGACCGGCGGTTACGTTCCCGCGGCCGGCGACAGCTTCACCGTCATTGAAGCGCCCGCCGTGAGCGGCGAATTCGGAGCGATCAACAAACCGCCGCCGGGATTCCCGAACGCGCTCACGCCCTCGTATGCAGCGGCTAGCGTTTCGCTCTCGATCGACGCGGGGCCGCTCAACTTCTGGCTGCCGAACGCGGATGGGAACTGGGACGTTGCGGCCAACTGGAGCCTCGGTGTCGTACCGATGCCTGCGCATCTCGCGAAGATCGAGCGTCCGGGAGCGATCACGGTCACGGTGCCGAACGGCTTTACGGCCATGCCCGAGCGCCTGCGCAGTGAAGACACCCTGGTCGTGAACGGGGTGCTCGATCTCGCCAGTGCCTCGAGAGCGAACGCGATGCTCTCGGTTCCGGGCGGCACGCTGCAAGGCACGGGGCCGCTGACGGTGAACGGCACGCTTTCGCTCGACGCCGCGACGATCGCGAGCGCGGGCGGCGTCACCGTCAACGGCACTACGGGCGTGAGCGGCGGGGCTTCGCAGATCGCCGGCTCGTCGCTCACCACCACCGGATTGAATATCGCGAGCGGCTCGCTGACAGTGTCCGGAGGTAGCACTCTGGCTCTTACGGGCGGGCTGGCGAAAAGCATCGCGGCCGGCGCGATGCTGACCAATGCGGGCACGGTCAATCTCGCCGTGACGTCGAACAACAACGGCGTTGCCGGCGCGGGCACGTTCCAGAACAACGGCACGGTCAACTCGACGGCGGCCGGGATCACTACGCTCGTCAGCAGCGTCTTCAACAACGACGGCACCGTGAACGTCGACGGCGGTACGCTGCGGCTCACCGGCGGCGGAACGGACATCGGTGCGTATGCCATCGACGCTGCGAGGACGCTCGATTTCGGTGGCGGCACGCGCGCGCTCGACGCCGGATCGAGCGTGACAGGTGCAGGGACGCTTCTCGTGAGCGGCGGCACGACCAACGTCAACGCGGTCTTCGGCGCGACGACGACGACGATCTCCGGCGGCACGGCGAACTTCAATGCGAACGTGACCGGCGCGGGCACGCTGCTCGTGAGCGGCGGCATCGCCAACGTCAACGCGGGTTACGGCGCGACCACGACGACGATCTCGGCGGGGACGGCCAACTTCAACGGCGGCGCGGCGCATTCCACCGCAACGCTCGATCTCACCGGCGGTACGCTCGGCGGAACCGGCAACCTGACGGTGACGACCGGCGGCACCTGGTCGGGCGGCAGTGTCTCAGGCGGCGGCGCCTCGCTGACCATCGCCAACGGCGCCGCCTTCAACCTGACAGGCGGAGCCGGCAAGGTCGTCAATAGCGCGACGCTGAATAACAGCGGCATGCTCAACCTCGCCGGCGCGGGCAACCTCGTGCTCAATAACGGCGCAATCGCGAACAACAGCGGAACACTGGATATTCAAACCGACGCGGACATCGCGACGACAGCCGGCGCAGGCACGCTCAACAATACCGGAACGGTGCGCAAGTCCGCCGGTGCCGGCACGAGCACGATCGCCAGCCCGGTCACGCTCACCAGCAGCGGCACCTTCGACGTGCTCGCCGGCACGCTCGATTTCGCGTCGGCGAACAACACCTTCAACAACGGCACCGGGTTCACCGGTCCCGGCACGCATCTCGTGACGGGTAACAGCACCTTCAACGGCACGATCACGTCGAACGGCCTCACGCTGCAATCGGGGATATTCGGCGGCAACGCGAGCTTCGCCGGCACGACGACCTGGACCGGCGGCACGATGGTCGGCGTCTTCACGGTGCCGGCCGGCGCGACGCTCAATCTGACTGGCGCCGGCGCCAAGACCGTTGACGCTGCTGCTGCCTCGCTTACCAACAGCGCCGGCGGTACCGTCAATCTCGCGGGTACGGGTAACCTCGTGCTGAACAACGGCGCGACGCTCAACAACGCCGGCACCTTCGATATCCAGACCGACGCCGACGTCCTGAATACCGCGGGGGGCGCGACGCTCGCCAACACTGGAACGCTGCGGAAGTCCGCCGGCGCAGGCACGAGCGTGATCGGCAGCACGGCCGCATTCGCGCTCAGTAACGCCGGCGGCGCGACGATCGACGTCCAGTCGGGCACGCTGCAGTCCGCCGGCAGCTTCGCGACGAACAACGGAACGATCAACGTCGAAGGGGGGACGATCTTCTCGACCGCCGGCGCGGCGCTCGTGAACGCCGGTACGCTGCGCGGCACGGGCACCGTCAACGTCGGCGCATCGACGCTCACCAACAATTCGATCATCGCCCCGGGGACGGCAACGGATACGACGGGCACACTGGCAATCACGGGGAATCTCACGCAGGGCGCCGCGGGCCGCGTTGACATCGAGCTCGGCGGGACCGGGGCGGGGGCCTTCGACGCCGTCACGGTGTCCGGAACCGCCACTCTCGACGGCACTCTCGCGCTCTCGACGACCGGAGGCTACGCGCCCGCGGTCGGCGATGCCTTCCCCATTCTCACGGCGGGGACGCGCACGGGTAACTTCGCCACCACGACCAAGACATTCGCCAACGAAGTGCTGCCGACGTATGCGGCGGGCGGGCTCACGCTCACGCTCGGCGCGACCGACGCGAACACGTGGATCTTCGACGTGAGCGACATCTGGACGAGCGCGCAGCGCTGGAGCCAGGGCCGGGCGCCGATCGCCACCGATCGGGTGCTGATCGACAGGCCGGTGGGTGCGTTCACGGTGACGGTGCCGGGCGGCGCCTTCAGCGCCGCGACGCTCACGAGCACCGAGAACGTGACCCTCAACGGGACCCTCGACCTCGCGGGCGTCTCGAGCGTGACCGGTACGCTCGCCGTGAACGGCGGCCGACTCCAGGGCGCGGGTCCGGTGACGGTGAACGGCACGCTCGCGCTCGACGCGGGCACGATCGCGAGCGCAGGCGGAGTGACGGTCAACGGTACCACCGGCGTGAGCGGCGGCGCTTCGCAGCTTACCGGCTCATCGCTCACCACCAGCGGTCTCGCTATCGCGAGCGGCTCGCTCACGGTCGTGGCCGGCAGCACGCTCGGGCTCACCGGGACGCTCGCGAAGAGCATTGCCGCGGGCGCGACGCTCACCAACGCCGGGACGGTGAATCTCGCCGTCGGCGCCGACATGACCGGCGTCACCGGCGCGGGCACGTTCCAGAACAATGCCGGGGGCACCGTCAATTCGACGGCGCCGGGGCTGACAACGCTCGTCTCCAGCATCTTCAACAACAACGGCATCGTCAATGTCGACGGCGGCACGCTGCGACTCACCGGTGGCGGCACCGACACCGGCGCTTATGTCGTCGATGCCGCCACCACGCTCGAGTTCGGTGGCGGCACGCGCAATCTGAACGCGGGCTCGAACGTGACGGGGCTCGGCGCGGTGAACGTATCGGGCGGCACGGTCAACGTGAACGGCAATTACGGCATCGCGACGACGGGAACGACCTCGGTCACCGGTGGTGACGCGCTCAGGTTCAACGTGGACGTGACGTTCGCCAATGCCTTCACCCTGACGGGCGGCGAATCGGTAGCCCTGGCGGGCACCGGCAACATCGTCATGAACGGCGACTTCAACTGGTCAGGGGACACGGATACTCGCGGGACCGGCACGCTCACGACGAACGGGAACGTCATCGTGACGGGTCCGGCGATCCCCGGAATCGGCCACGGCATCGGCAAACCGTGGACGAACAACGGCACGGTCACTTTCGCGAACGGCGGCCTCGTAAAGTTCACCGCCGGCGGTTCCTGGACCAACAGCGCCACTGGCGTCGTCAATCTCGACAACGGTGCGGCGGAGCCGGTGGGTTATTTCAACGGCGTGGTGCCGACGTTTCTCAATCAGGGCAGGATCGTGAAGAGCGCGGCGGGGGTCCAGAACTTCAATGGCACCGTGAGGTTCAACAACACCGGTGCCGGCGCCGGCCGCGGGGTCCATGTAATGGCCGGGACGCTGCGCCTGAACGGCGGCGGCACCGACACCGGCACCTATGCGATCGACGCCGGCACGACGCTCGATTTCGGCGGCGGTGCGCGCGCGCTCAACGCCGGGTCGAGCGTGACGGGAGCCGGCACGCTGCTCGTGAGCGGCGGCACGACCAACGTCAACGCGGTCTTCGGTGCGACCACGACGACGATCTCCGGCGGCACCGCGAACTTCAATGCGAACGTGACCGGCGCCGGGACGGTGACGGTGAGCGGCGGCACGGCGAACGTGAACGCGGGCTATGGCGCGACCACGACGACGATTTCCGCCGGGCCCGCCAACTTCAACGACGGCGCGCATACGACCGGGACGCTCAATCTCACCGGCGGCATGCTCGGCGGGACGGGCAATCTCGCGGTGACAACCGGCGGGACGTGGTCGGGTGGCGCGCTGTCGGGCGGCGCAGCTTCCCTCACGATCGCCAATGGCGCCGTGTTCAATCTGACTGGCGACACCGTTAAGCTCGTCGACGCCGCGACCTTCACCAACAGCGCCGGCGGCAGCGTCAATCTCGTCGGCACGGGCAGCCTCGCGCTCAACAACGGCGCGAGGCTGAACAACGCCGGGCTGTTCGATATTCAGTCCGACGCGGACATCGGCCACACGGCCGGAGGCGCGACTTTCGCCAACACCGGGATGCTGCGCAAGTCCGCCGGGGCGGGCACGAGCGCGATCGGCGCCAACGCCGCCTTTACGCTGAGCAACGCCGGTGGCGCGACGATCGACGTCCAGTCGGGCACGCTGCAGTCCGCCGGCAGCTTCCCGACGAACAACGGAACGATCAACGTCGAAGGGGGAACGATCTTCTCGACCGCCGGCGCGCCGCTCGTCAACGCCGGTACGCTGCGCGGTGCGGGTACCGTCAACGTCGGCGCATCGACGCTCACCAACAATTCGATCATCGCCCCGGGGACGGCAACGGACGCGACCGGCACGCTCGCAATTACGGGGAATCTCACGCAGGGCGCCGCGGGCCGCGTCGACATCGAGCTTGGCGGCACCGCGGCAGGGGCGTTCGATGCCGTCACGGTGTCCGCAACCGCCGCACTCGACGGCACCCTCGCGCTCTCGACGACCGGAGGCTACGCGCCCGCGGTCGGCGATGCCTTCCCCATTCTCACGGCGGGGACGCGCACTGGGAATTTCGCCACGACGACCAAAACGTTCGCCAACGAAGTACTGCCGACGTATGCGGCGGGCGGGCTCACGCTCACGCTCGGCGCTACCGACGCGAACACCTGGATCTTCGACGTGAGCGACACCTGGACGAGCGCGCAGCGCTGGAGCCAGGGCCGGGCGCCGATCGCCACCGACCGGGTGCTGATCGCCCGGCCGGCCGGCGCGTTCACGGTGGCGGTGCCGGCCGGCGCATTCAGCGCGGCTTCGCTGACGAGCACCGAAAACGTTACGCTCAACGGCACGCTCGATCTCGCCGGCGTGTCTACGGTGACCGGAACGCTTGCCGTGAACGGCGGCCGCCTCCAGGGCGCCGGCCCGGTGACGGTGAACGGCACGCTCGCGCTCGACGCGGGCACGATCGCGAGCGCAGGCGGTGTGACCGTAAACGGAACGACGGGCGTGAGCGGCGGCGCATCGTCGCTCACCGGTCCGTTGCTCACGACGAGCGGGCTTTCCATGACGAGCGGCTCGCTCGCGGTCGCAGCGGGCAGCACGCTCGGGCTCACCGGCGGCGGTGCGAAGACGATCGGCGGCGGGACGCTCGCGAACAGCGGCCGCATGAATCTCGCCGGGACCACGAACCTTGCGCTGAACGCGGGCGGGATGCTGACGAACAACGCCGGCGCGACCCTCGACATTCAGACGAACGTCAACATCGAACGTACCGTGGCCGCGGGCGCGGCCTCGACGCTCACCAACGCCGGAACGATCATGAAATCCGGCGCCGGCGGGACGAGCACGATCGGCGGTGCGCTGCCGCTCGCATCGGTGAGCAACGGCGGAACCTACGACGCGACGGTGGGCACGCTCATGCACGCGGCGATGAACACGTTCAACGACGGCACCCGTTTCATCGGCGCCGGAATGAACGTCGTCACCACCGACAGCACCTTCAACGGCACCATGACCTCGAACGGAGTCACTCTGCAATCGAGGACATTCGGCGGCAACGCGACCTTCGCGGGAATGACGACCTGGACCGGCGGCACGCTCGCCGGCGTCTTCGGCGTTCCCGCCGGATCGACGCTCAACGTCACGGGCGGCGGCGCGAAGACGATCAGCGGCGCCGGCGTTTCGCTGACGACGAACGGCACGACGAATCTCACCGGTCCTGGCGACACGGTGCTCGCCAACGGCGCTCTCTGGGATAATTTCGGCGCGCTCAACCTCGGCGGAGTCGCGCGCATCGTCCTCGCCGGAGATGGCGCGGCAACGCTCGTCAATCGCGGCACGGGCGTCATCACCGATACGTCCACGAACGCGACGCCGATCACTGCGGGTGCGCAGCCCGCGGGTAAGGCTTTCTCCAACGCCGGCACATTCAACAAGAACGCCGGCTCCGCCGCCACGCAGACGCTCGACGTGCCGATGACGAACACCGGCACGATCAACGTGAGGACGGGCACGCTCGTCGCGAACGGTTTCCCGACGAACAACGGCGTCATCGACCTCGAGGCCGGCACGACGCTCTCGACGGCGGGCGCCGCGTTCACCAACGGACCGATCGGCTCGATTATCGGCAACGGCACGATCCTCTCGCCGACGTTTACCAACAACGGCTCCGTGGGTCCCGGCGATTCCCCGGGCACGCTCACGATCGCGGGGAACTTCGTGCAGGGGCCTTCGGGCACGCTCGTCGTCGAGCTCGGCGGGTCCGCCGCCGGCGTCGATTACGACGTGCTGACCGTGACCGGCAACGCGACGCTCGACGGAGCGCTCGCAATTTTCACCACGCCCGGCCAGATGATCGAGCGCGGCAGCGACTTCGATTTCATGACGTACGCGAGCCGTACCGGGGATTTCGCGACGTTCGCGATCCCGCCCGGGCAGACTTTCCAGCTCGAGCCCGGGCCGACGAGTTACCGCGTCTCGTCCATTCCCCCTGCCGACGTGCTCGCCAACGTGAACCGGGTCGGGCAGCGCGATGCGATCGTCCTTGCCGAGCGTCGGCCCGACAACACGCTCGTCGCGGATCCGCAGCGGCAGAGCGACGAGGAAGACAGAGCGCTGGGAGAGTGCCGATGACTAACCTGCGACTCCGACATATCACTTGCGTCATCCTCGCCGTCCTTGCGAGCGCCTGGGCGTCGTTCGCGCGTGCCGAGGTCGGCCAGGTCGTCAGCGTCCAGGGCACCGCGCTCGTCGAACGCGCGGGCAAGCCCGCGCGCATCCTCGGCGCGGGGGAAAACCTCGAGCAGAAAGACGTGATCAACGTCGCGCAGGCGAGCCACGCGGTCCTCGAATTCACGGACAAGACGCGCATCACGCTGCGGCCGAACACGGTCTTCCGCGTCGAGAGCTACTCGGCAGCGCAGGGACCCGCCCAGGGCATGGTGCTCGGTCTTTCGAAGGGTGGCTTTCGCGCCGTGACCGGGAATATCGGCAAGCAGAATCCGGCGGCGGTGCGCTTTCAGACCGATAACGTCGTGCTCGGCATCCGCGGCACCGAGTTCGATGCCAGGTTGTGCGAGGACGATTGCTCGAGCGAGAACCGCGCGAAACCGGCAGTGCGGGCGGTGGCGCGCGGCGCGGGCCGCGTGATCGAAGTGAACGGCGCCGTCACGACGGGCGAGAAGGATGCGCCGCGCGAGCTCGTCGCAGGCGCCGTCGTGTACGAAGGCGAGACGGTCAACACCGGCGCGGGATCGAACGCGCTCATCCTTTTCCGCGACGGCAGCCGCGTCACGCTGCCTGAAGACAGCCGGCTCGCGGTCACCCAGTTCGACTTCGACGAGCGCTCGCCGAGCAAGGGCCAGGCGCGTCTTAAGCTGCTCGCGGGCCGCGCCCACGTCTACACCGGGCAGCTCGCGAAGGTCGGCCCTGACGCGTTCCTCTTCGAGACCGGCGCCGGCATGATCCGCACCGCGGGCGCCGGGTTCAGCGTCGGCGCGCGTAAAGGCGCGACCGGTCCGGCGGCACGACGCGCGGTTCATTACGCAGATGCAGCGAGCGCGACTTCGCGCACGCAAAGCGACGCACTGAACGTCGCCGCCGCAGCCGCCGACGCACTGGGGGACGACGTCCTCGTCGTGCACACATGGGACGGCACGATCATCATCCAGACGGCGACCGAACGCATCGAGCTGCCGACGGCATCGACCCTCGCGATCACCGTGGTCGACGGCAAGATCACCTTCCTCCCGGCGCCACCGGCCTATCTCACTCAGGCCGGGTCGCGCCCCGACCTCGCCAATATCGATCCTTCGACCTTCGGCCCGCAGGGACCGCCGCCGGAGCGCGGCCTTTACGTGTGGGTGCGCGATGGTGCCGTGACGCTCGGCACCGGCGGACAGGTGATCGAGTTGAAGGCGGGCAATGCAGCGCGCATCACCGATCGCATCGCGATGCTCGGGGCGATCCCGAACTTCATGCGCTTCGACTTCACACCGCGGCCCGGCGCCCTGATCCCGCCGCAGGTGCCGCGTTTCTTCCGCGCGCCGGACGGCTCCGTCACGGGAATCTGCAGGTAATCAGCGCGGGCCGGTCGCGCGCCGCTTCTCAGAGCAGCGTGCGAGGTTTGCGCGAACGCGCGCTCAACAGGATTCGTGGAGCGTGGGCGCGGGGCCTGCGCTGGACCATCCGCCGCAGCTCCTCTTGTCGGTAGACGTTGCACAGGTGCTCGAAGACACCACCGCGAGCGAATCGGGCGACCGACGCATTCACGCTTCACTCATATACCGTTTTTGATCGTTCAGCGCAGGTGAGTCCGGCATTCCTCGCGTGCCGGCAGGCTTCTGCGATCCAGGCGTACTCGGGAGGCTGATGGGGCCGCAGACTGTGCCCGGACGCCACCCGGCGCGTTTGGATTCTTCGGGCGCGTCACTGTATATTCGGGCTCGCGCGTGGAGTTCTGCGTTACCCACAAGGAGAGCGGCGATAAAAGCAAGAACCAATGCGGCTGGACGACGCGGTACGTGCTTTCGCGCCCGCCGCTGGCTGCCCCGTCTTGCGGTAATTCTTACTCTTTCGATCGCCTGTTCAGCACACGCTCAACAGCCTGAAGCCCGCTTCGCCGTGCAGGGCTTCAATATCGAGGGCGAGCTTCCGATCCCGCGCGAGCGCGCGCAGGCTATCGTGGCGCCGTACGCCGGACCTGCCATCGGCATCGAGCAGCTTCAGGCGGCGGCGTCCGCGCTCGAGACCGAGCTGACCGCGCGCGGCTTTCCCTTCTACCGCGTGATTCTGCCGCCGCAATCACTGGAAGGCACCGTGCAGCTTCGCGTGCTGCCGTTCCGGCTCGGCAACGTCGCCGTTTCGGGGAACCAGCATTTCTCCACGGAGAACGTGCTGGCGAGCCTGCCTGCCATGAAGAAAGGCGAGTCTCCGAACATCGCCGCGATCGGCCGCAACCGCTCGGCTGCGAACGAGCACCCTTCGAAGCAGCTCGACATCACCTTCCGACAAAGCGACCTTCCCGACTCGGTCGACGCCGATGTGAAAGTGACCGACGAGCCGCCGCTCTCGTTCTTCGTGGGCCTCAACAACACCGGCGAGCGCAGGAGCGGAACCTGGCGCGCGACGGCCGGCGTGCAGCACTCGAATCTGTGGAATCTCGATCACAGCCTTACCGCGACTTACACCACGGCGCCCGAAAAAACGAGCGACGTGAAGCAGTACGGCCTTTATTACCGCATGCCGTTCTACTCGGTCTCCGGTGCGCTCACGCTTTTCTACGCCTACTCCGATGTCAACTCCGGTACCGTCGCCAACGTCTTCGAAGTGAGCGGCCGCGGCCGCTTCAGCGGGCTGCACTGGCGCCAGCACCTGGTTCCGCAAGGCGCGTACTCGCATTCGATCGAAGCCGGACTCGACGACCGCTTCTTCGACAACAACGTCGTCTTCGGCGGCACGCAGATCGGTGTCGACGTGAGGAGCCGCCCCGCGTCGCTCACCTACCTCGGTCGCTTCGATCTGACCGACGCGGTGCTCGCAGGGAGCGTCCAGTACGCGCATAACCTTTCGGGCGGCTCCGACAATAACGACGCCGCGTACTCCGGCAACCGCGCGGGTGCGGACCGCGACTGGAAGGCGTTGCGTTACAGCCTGGATGGCCAGTGGCGCTTCGATCCGTGGTCGCTCGCCATGAGAGTGCGCGGCCAGTATGCGAACGAGCCTTTGATTCCGGGTGAGCAGTTCGGGCTGGGCGGGGCGAACAGCATCCGGGGCCTGCGCGAGCGCGAGACGACCGGCGAGACCGGCCTTGCGGTGACCGCCGAAGGCCTGCTGCCGCTGCCGTGGGAAGGCGTGAGCGCGATCGTCTTCGTCGATGCAGGCGAAGTGCGCGTGCACGACGCCGCGCTCACCGGGCAGCCCGGGCGCATCGGCGCGGCGAGCGCCGGCCTGGGCCTGCGCTGGTCGATCGCACGCCGCTTCTACCTCGCCATCGACGGTGCGCAGGTGATCGACGGCACCGCAGCGAGCGAAGCCGGCGACCGCCGCGTGCATGTGACGCTGGTCTACCGTTTCTAAAGCGTTTCTAAAGGGGACGCACCCCTTTTTCGCGTCGCGTGGGAAAATGGATGTTCCCATTTTTCCGGCACGTCTCCCATGGCAGACACGAAACGCGGCATGCGCCGCAATCTCACGGCGTACGGCGACGAGGAGTTCTCGCTTTTCCTGAGGCGCGCGTTCGTGAAGGCGATGGGCTACACCGAGGACGCCCTCGACCGCCCGATCATCGGCGTCACCAATACCTTCAGCGGCTTCAACGCGTGCCACCGCACGGTCCCCGAGCTCATCGAAGCCGTGAAGCGCGGCGTCATGCTGGCGGGCGGGCTGCCGGTCGAGTTTCCGACGATCACGCTGCACGAGTCGTTCGCGTACCCGACCAGCATGTACCTGCGCAATCTGATGGCGATCGATGCCGAGGAGATGATCCGCGCGCAGCCCGTCGATTCGACCGTGCTGATCGGCGGCTGCGACAAGACCGTGCCCGCGCTCCTGATGGGCGCCGCGAGCGCGAACGTCCCGGCGATCCTGATGGTGACCGGGCCGATGCTGACCGGGCATCACAAGGGCGAGCGCCTGGGCGCGTGCACCGACTGCCGCCGCTACTGGGCACGCTTCCGCGCCTCCGAGATCGACCAGCAGGAGATCGACGAGGTCAATTCCAAGCTCGCGCCGACCGCCGGGACCTGCATGGTGATGGGTACGGCGAGCACGATGGCGCTGTGCGGCGAGGCAATGGGAATGATGCTGCCCGGGAGCGCTGCGATACCCGCGGTCCTCGCCGAGCGCATGCGCAACGCCGAAGCGACCGGCGCGCGCGCGGTCGCGATCGCGAAAGAGCGCCTCACGCCCGACAGGATCATGACGCCCGACGCGATCGAGAACGCGCTGCGCGTGCTGCTCGCGATCGGCGGCTCGACCAACGCGATCGTGCACCTCGCGGCGATCGCCGGCCGGCTCGGCTTCGAGGTCGACCTCGACGCATTCGACCGCATGGGGCAGGAGACGCCGGTGCTGGTCGATTTGAAGCCCACCGGGCAGCACTATATGGAGCATCTGTATGAGGCCGGGGGGCTCGCCACCATCCTGCGCGAGCTCGGCCCTCTGATGAACTGGAACGCGCTGACGGTGACCGGCAAGACGCTCGGGCAAGACCTCGCCGAGGCGCGGGCTCCGGAAAAGCAGGACGTCGTGCGCCCATGTGCGAATCCGATCTTCGCCGACGGCGGCATCGCGGTACTGCGCGGCAATCTCGCCCCGGGTGGGGCGATCATCAAGCAGGCGGCCGCCACGCCGAAGCTCATGACGCACACGGGGCGCGCGGTGGTGTTCGAGTCGCTCGCGGATCTCGCCGAGCGCGTCGACGACGACGCGCTCGACGTGAACGCCGAAGACATTCTGGTGCTGAAGAACGCCGGCCCCAAAGGAGCGCCGGGCATGCCCGAAGC
>CAYODZ010000006.1:0-2511 GCA_964402835.1 uncultured Gammaproteobacteria bacterium
GTTTTCTTGGAGCCGGTGGGCGCTTTGGCCGGTTTTGAGCCCTCAGCCCGGTCCCGAAGTCGATAGCTCCGGCCCGTGATCGTGATGATCTCAGAGTGGTGCAGAAAGCGATCGAGGATCGCACTCGCCGTGGGAACGTCTCCCAGCAATTTGCCCCAGTCCTCGAGGGGACGATTCGTGGTCATCATCGTCGAACGTGTTTCATAGCGTCGCATCACGATCTCGAACAGAAACTCGCCGCTCCGTTTGGGCAGTTGCTTCATCCCGAAGTCGTCGATGATCAACAGGTCCGGTTTGAGGTAGCTTGCCATGATACGTTCGTGGCCATCCATCGCTTCGTCGTGAAGGAAGTCTCGTACCACATCGAAGATGCTGCGGTAGCGAACCACGTAGCCGAGTTTGATCAGGTGATAACCGACTCCCTGAACGAGATGGCTCTTGCCGGTGCCGGGAGGGCCGCACAGCAGCACGTCCCGATGCTCACCGATGAAGTGGCCGGTTGCCAGCTCATAGAACTGGCTCTTCTTCGCCGACGGATTGAAGCTCCAGTCGAATTCTTCCAGACTCTTCAAGTCTCGGAACGTCGCGGATTTGACGCGCCGACCGATCTGTCGTTGTTGGCGAATCAACATTTCATCTTGAAGAATCAATTCTAGGAACTCGGCATGTGTCAGGCTGTTGCCACGCGCTTCGTGCAAGCGCACTTCGAGTGTTTCGGCGAGTCCTGACAGACGCAGTTTTCGGAGCATGTTGGAAAGCGAGTCATTCATCGTTGGGCGACCTTTCTTTGGGTAAAGTCAACACGAATAATATCTCCGTAGTCCGAAAGATTACGGATGATGGGATGCTGCTCGAGGAACTCGAACTCCTCTTGTTTGGGAGCCGAATGCTGGATCAGTTTGCGAATCGTCGCCAGCCGATATTCCTGGTACGACTCGGCCGTCTCACACGCCTTCTCCACGGCGCTGCTAGGGTGCTTGTTTGTTAAACTCAACAGTCCCTGGAGCACTCGCACCGCCTCGATGCCGCGGTGTGCCACTAGCGCAAGTGCCCATTTTCGCGTGTTCGGACCAACGTAACTGACCTTTTGCAGTAACCAGTCCGTGCCTCGTTCGACCGCGTTGATCTTTTCCGAGGCGATGTGCTCCGAGAGCGTACTGAACTTTCCTTTTGGCTGTGTCACGTGCGTGCAGATGACTTCCAGGCGATCGTTCAAGACTCGCACCAAACGCGAATCCCACCGCACCCACAGCGTGCGTCCCAGATACTCCGGCGGTACGCTGTAATACGATTTGTCGATCGCTACGTGACCATCCCGACTGACCTTACGTTGACCTTCCTGATAGCAAGGGAATCGCTCGCATGGCAACGCTCTCAAGACATGTCGTTCGTTCTCTTGAAAGTGCTTCGCGACTTGCTTTTGAGTGGTGCCATGAATGCGTGTATCCGCGACCGTCGTTTCCCAATGGAGTAGATGATCGTTTTGCTCCCGCAGACTGCGAAACGTGCGTCCTTTCAAGGCGTTCTCTTGAACGTAGTCGACGCCTCGTTCCACTTTGCCTTTGTGGCGAGGCGTCCGCGGTTTGGTGGGAAGCAAGACCGTTCCGTAATGCTCGCAGAAACTGCGTAGCTTCGGATTGAGGTCCGGGTCGTACCAGTCGGCTTTCAGCACGGCCGCCTTCAAGTTGTCGGGGACGAGCGTCTTCGGGACGCCGCCAAAATGCCAAAAGGCATTCTCCAGACAACGCATGAAGTCATCGGTTGTTTGCCGATAAACGGCTTCACTGTAAGCCTTGCGTGAGTGACTCAGTACCACGCGCAAGACGTGAGTGCGTCGACGTCGACCGTTCTCTTCGACGATCGCTGCGCCGGTCCCAAAGTCGATTTGAGCCTCTTCGCCAGGTTCGACTTCGATCCGGCGAAAAGGCAACGGCGTGCTTTGGTGGAGCTTGGCGACGAAGCGGCGAACGCTGGGATATTTTCCTGGGAAGCCGTGTTCTTGAACGAGATCCTGGAAGATCCGCTGAGCCGACAATCCCTGTTCCAGCTTGGCGAGAATCGTCTCTTGAAAAGGCTGGCAAGTGCTTCGCGACCCGGTGGGCCGACCAACCTGCGGTCGGTGCCCGGCCGGTTTTGAGTCGCAATCGTCAGGATTTGAGCCGGTGGGCGCATTGGCCGGTTTTGAATCGCAATCGTCAGGACTTGAGCCGGTGGGCGCATTGGCCGGTTTTGAATCTGTCGGGTCCGCGGGCGCTGTGACCGGATTTGAGCTTTCCTGGAGATGCCGGGCCACTGTCCCACGATGGATGCCCAGTTCCCGCGCGATTCGTCGCTGCGACCATCCTTGAGCGTGTAACGTTTTAATCGACAACACTTTAGCCACCTTTAATTGATTCGCCATGCCGGCTTGCTCCTTCGCTTTCAGCAAAGCGAACCAGCTTACACGGCAAGCTTCAAAAGTGGCCGGTTTTCAAGCGCCCTGAGGTGGCCGGTTTTGGGCGCCCCGTGACA
>CAYODZ010000007.1:0-1569 GCA_964402835.1 uncultured Gammaproteobacteria bacterium
CCAGGGCCTACGCATTAAAGTTTCCCCAGGTTGTTGGCCGAGCGGAGCACTTTTTCGAGGTAGCCGGTGCTCAAAGCGGCCCGCAGCCGCTTACACGCCATGCTCTCCTTCGACCCCTCACACCCCAGCAGCGTTAACGCCAGCCGTCGCAGCGTCGCCAAGTTCTCCGCGCCGTTCCGGTCGGCCACCCGGTTGCCGTCCTCGCGGAACGTCACGTCCAACTGCCAGTTCAAGTTGTTCTCCACGCGCCAGTGGTCACGCACCACGGCCGCGAATAACGCCGCCGAGACCGCCGCGCTGCTGATGAAGTACCGCACCTCGCCGCCCGCCTTCCCCCCGGCCTCCCGCTCGCTCACGCACATCCCTACCGCCCGCAGCCCCGGCCACAACGCCAGATCCCGCACCCCCTCGACGGCGTGCACCACCACGTACGAGCGCGACTCCTTACGGCCGTGCCCCCGCCCCTCCGTCGCGTGGTGCTCGTACGCCCCGCCGCCTTCCCCCGCGTCCAGTGCCTCCCCGATCACCCGCTGGACGTCTTCCAGCAACCGCTCCTGGTTGCCCTTCACCGCCAGCACGTACTCCCCGCCGCGCTCCACGACCTTCCGCGCGATCTCCTTCTGGCAGCCCATCGCGTCGATGCTCACGAACGCGCCGTTGAGGTCCAACAGGTCTAACAGCCTCGGGATGGCGGTGATCTCGTTGGACTTGTCCTCCACCGCCACTGAGCCCAAGCTCAGCCCGGCGCCCGTCGCCCAGGCGCTGACCACGTGCAGCGGCCCCAAGCCGGCCGACGCGTCGCCGGAGCCGCGCAGGGTCTTGCCGTCGATGGCGACGTGGGGAACCTCCAGCGCGGCCGCCGCGGCGCGGGCCCAGTCGCCGAAGCAGCGTCGGAAGGCGGCGGGGTCGATCCGGGCGAAGACGCGCTCGAAGGTGTCGTGGGAGGGGGCGCCGTGAGGCAGGGGCAGGAAGCGGCGGAACCAGTCGAGCCGCTCGCGGGCGAAGAGGGCGACCTTCTGCCAGTCGTCGCAGCCGGCGATGACGGCGCAGATGGCCATAACGACGACGTCGAGGAGGCGGTGGCCGCACCGCCCCCGGACGCGCGGGTCGCGGAGTCGCAAGAAATAGATGGCGATGCGGAGGGGGTTGGCCTGATCCATGGCTCGGCTCCGTGTCGGGCGGGCGACGCGGAGAATCCTACGGGCGGCGGCTTGACAAAAGCAAGCCGCCGCGAACAATCTGGGGGAGCTTTGATGCGTAGGCCCTGGTTATCGACCGCTTGGACAAGGATCGGGCGCGGGACGCCATCCCACGTCACCGTCGCGCCATAAATGTTAAGCTGTTGAATCGCCCCGTTTGCCAGAATTGCATTACTCCGGGACCGCCAGGTCAATCCCAGGCTCGTGATCAACGAAGGCGGCAACGTCAGCGAACCGGTGAAGCCGGTATCGAGGACGGTTTCCACCTCCCGCTCTTGCCCAGCCGAGTCTCGGATCGAGAGTTTAATCACCACCTCATGGCGGGCGTTCACCGTGCACGGTGATCATTGGCACTCCCCGCGCGCCGAAC
>CAYODZ010000008.1:0-12325 GCA_964402835.1 uncultured Gammaproteobacteria bacterium
GGAAGGCGTGTCGAAGGACGAAGCCGCGAAGATCAAGAAGGATCTGGAAGAGGCAGGCGCAAGCGTCGAGGTCAAGTAAGGCGCTCGGCTATAAAGCGTTTTCTGGTTAGTGTTTCGGGAGGGCTGGCGACGGAATGTCGCCGGCCCGTTCCCGTATTCTGTATTTGCTGTTAAGCGACAACGTCGAGGGTGTCCCGCATGGCCTATTCGTTCACCGAGAAAAAACGCATCCGCAAGGATTTCGGCAAGACCCCGAGCATTCTCGAGGTGCCGTACCTGCTCGCGATTCAGCTCGATTCCTACCGGCAGTTCCTGCAGGAAGGTGAAGCTGCGCGCCGCGATGAAATCGGCCTGCACGCCGCTTTCCGCTCCGTATTCCCGATTGTCAGCTATTCGGGTTTCGCGGAACTTCAGTATGTCAGCTATCGGCTCGGTGAGCCTGCGTTCGACGTAAAAGAATGCCAGCTTCGCGGTTTGACCTACGCGGCGCCGCTACGCGTGCTTACGCGCCTTGTCATTTACGACAAGGAGAGCGCAACCCGCGCCGTGAAGGACATCAAGGAACAAGAAGTGTACATGGGCGAATTGCCGCTCATGACCGAGAACGGCACGTTCGTCATTAACGGTACCGAGCGCGTGATTGTGTCGCAGCTCCACCGTTCACCCGGCGTGTTCTTCGACCACGACAAGGGCAAGACCCATTCGTCCGGGAAGCTGCTGTTCTCGGCCCGCGTGATTCCGTATCGCGGCTCGTGGCTCGATTTCGAGTTCGACCCCAAAGATTCGCTGTTCGTACGTATCGACCGTCGCCGCAAGTTGCCGGCGACGATTCTGTTGCGCGCCCTCGGTTACAACAACGAGCAGATGCTCGACCTATTTTTCGAGAACAACGTGTTCCGCATCAACAAGGACGAGGTCAAGCTCGAACTCGTGCCCGAGCGTCTGCGCGGCGAAACCGCAGCGTTCGACATCAAGGTCAAGAACAAGGTCGTCGTAGAAGCCGACCGCCGCGTGACCGCGCGCCACATCCGCGAGCTCGAGAAGGCTGGCATCAAGGAATTGGTCGTGCCGTCTGACTACCTCGTCGGCAAGACAGTTGCGCATAACGTCGTCGACACGGAGAGCGGCGAAGTCATCGCAAATGCGAACGACGAGCTGACGCCGGAAATGGTCACGCGCATCATGGCATCGAAGATCAAGGTGCTGCGCACGCTGTACACGAACGACCTCGACCACGGCCCGTACATCTCGAACACGCTGCGTATCGATCCGTCACGCAACGACCTTGAAGCGCTGGTCGAGATTTACCGCATGATGCGCCCGGGCGAGCCACCGACCAAGGACGCGGCCCAGACGCTGTTCCATAACTTGTTCTTCAGCCTCGACCGCTACGACCTGTCGTCGGTCGGCCGCATGAAGTTCAACCGACGCATCCGCCGCGGCACCGACGAGGGTCCGGGCGTGCTGTACGACGGCGTTTACATGAAGCGCCGCTCTGAAGACGCGCAGAAGTCGAACAAGCCAGACGCCGAACTCGAGAAGCTCGTGAAGCAATACGGCGAGACGTCCGACATCATCGATGCGATGAAGGAACTCATCAGCATCCGCGATGGCCACGGAACGACGGACGATATCGATCACCTCGGTAACCGCCGCATCCGCAGCGTCGGCGAGATGGCCGAGAACCAGTTCCGCATCGGCCTCGTGCGCGTCGAACGCGCAGTCAAGGAGCGCCTGTCGCTCGCCGAGACCGAGGGTCTGATGCCGCAGGAGCTCATCAACGCGAAGCCGGTCGCGGCCGCGGTGAAGGAATTCTTCGGTTCGTCGCAGCTGTCGCAGTTCATGGACCAGAACAATCCGCTGTCGGAAGTCACCCACAAGCGCCGCGTGTCGGCGCTTGGACCGGGCGGTCTTACGCGTGAGCGTGCGGGCTTCGAAGTCCGCGACGTCCACCCGACGCATTACGGTCGGGTGTGCCCGATCGAGACACCGGAAGGCCCGAACATCGGCCTGATCAACTCGCTTGCGGTGTACGCGCGTACCAACGAGTACGGCTTCCTCGAGACCCCGTACCGCAAGGTCGTGAACGGCAAGGTTACGGACAAGGTCGAGTACCTGTCCGCGATCGAAGAGGGCCAGTTCGTGATCGCCCAGGCGAACGCGACGCTGGACGATAAAGGCCGCTTCACTGCGGACCTGATCTCCGTGCGCCATCTCAACGAGTTCACGATGTCGGCGCCGGACAAGATCGACTACATGGACGTCTCTCCGCGCCAGATCGTTTCGGTCGCAGCCGCGTTGATTCCGTTCCTAGAGCACGATGACGCGAACCGCGCGTTGATGGGTTCGAACATGCAACGCCAGGCGGTGCCGACGCTCCGGACCGAGAAGCCGCTCGTTGGTACCGGTATCGAGCGTTCGGTCGCGACGGACTCCGGCGTCATCGTCGTCGCGAATCGTGGCGGTGTGGTCGACTCGGTCGACGCGAGCCGCATCGTGGTCCGTGTCAATGACGACGAAACGGTCGCCGGCGAGCCAGGCGTAGACATCTACAACCTGACGAAGTACACGCGGTCGAACCAGAACACGTGCATCAACCAGCGTCCGCTCGTGACGATCGGCGACACGATTGCGCGCGGCGACGTGCTGGCAGACGGGCCGTCGACTGACCTCGGCGAGCTCGCGCTCGGGCAGAACATGCTCGTCGCGTTCATGCCGTGGAACGGCTACAACTTCGAGGACTCGATTCTTATTTCGGAGCGCGTCGTTCAGGAAGACCGATTCACGACGATTCATATCGAAGAGCTGACCTGCGTCGCGCGTGACACCAAACTTGGCTCGGAAGAAATCACGTCCGACATCCCGAACGTCGGTGAGTACGCGCTGTCGAAGCTCGACGAAGCCGGCATCGCATACATCGGCGCCGAAGTGAAGGCGGGCGACATCCTCGTCGGTAAGGTCACGCCGAAGGGCGAGACCCAGTTGACGCCTGAGGAGAAGCTGCTGCGCGCGATCTTCGGCGAGAAGGCGTCCGACGTTAAAGACACCTCGCTGCGTGTGCCGCCCGGCATGGACGGCACGGTGATCGACGTGCGCGTGTTCACGCGCGATGGCGTTGACAAGGACGCGCGTGCGCTTGCCATCGAGAGCTCTGAGCTCGCGAGTGTTCGCAAGGACTTGAACGATCAGCGGCGCATCCTTGAAGAGGATATTTTCCAGCGCGTCGAGCGCATGCTGCTGGGCAAGGTCGCGGACGGCGGTCCGAAGGGGCTGAAGAAGGACGCGAAGATTACGAAAGCGTACCTCGACGAAGTTCCGCGCGAGAAGTGGACGGAAATCCGCCTGCGCAATGAGGATGCGAACGAGCAGCTCGAGCGTGTTGCGCAGCAGTTGAAGGCGCAGCGTGAAGAATTCGAGAAGCGTTTCGAGGCGAAGAAGCTGAAGATCACCCAGGGTGATGACCTTGCCCCGGGCGTGCTGAAAATGACGAAGGTGTACCTCGCCGTCAAGCGTCGCATCCAGCCGGGCGACAAGATGGCCGGCCGCCACGGCAACAAGGGCGTGATCTCGATGATCGTGCCCGTGGAAGACATGCCGTACTCCGAAGACGGGACGCCGGTCGACATCGTGCTCAACCCGCTCGGTGTGCCGTCGCGCATGAACATCGGTCAGGTGCTGGAGACGCACCTTGGCTGGGCTGCGAAGGGCTTGGGCTTGAAGATCGGTCGCATGATCGACGAGCAAGGCAAGGTCGTCGAGATGCGTAAGTTCCTCGACCAGATCTACAACAAGAGCGGCGGCCAGAAGGCCGACATCTCGGGCTTCACGGACGACGAAGTGATGCATCTCGCGCACAACCTGCGTGGGGGCGTGCCGATGGCGACGCCGGTATTCGACGGCGCCCACGAGTCTGAAATCAAGGCGATGCTGAAGCTTGCGGATCTGCCAGAAACCGGGCAGGCCACGCTGTTCGACGGCCGTACCGGCGAGGCGTTCGATCGCCCGGTCACCGTCGGCTACATGTACATGCTGAAGCTGAACCACCTCGTCGACGACAAGATGCACGCGCGCTCGACCGGTCCGTACAGCCTCGTCACCCAGCAGCCGCTGGGCGGTAAGGCGCAGTTCGGCGGACAGCGTTTCGGCGAGATGGAAGTGTGGGCGCTCGAGGCGTATGGCGCCGCGTACACGCTGCAGGAAATGTTGACGGTCAAGTCGGACGACACGAACGGCCGTACCAAGATGTACAAGAACATCGTCGACGGCGATCACCGCATGGAGGCCGGCATGCCCGAGTCCTTCAACGTGTTGGTGAAGGAAATTCGTTCGCTGGCCATCAATCTCGAGCTTGAGCAGGACTGAGGCAGACATGAGAGAGCTACTTAATTTCGTAAGGCAGCAGGGCCCGGTTGAGGACTTCGACGCGATCCGTATCGCGCTCGCCTCGCCGGACATGATTCGTTCGTGGTCGTTCGGCGAAGTGAAGAAGCCGGAGACGATCAATTACCGGACGTTCAAGCCCGAACGCGATGGTTTGTTCTGCGCGAAGATTTTCGGACCGCAGAAGGACTTTGAGTGCCTGTGCGGCAAGTACAAGCGCCTGAAGCATCGCGGCGTGGTGTGCGAGAAGTGCGGCGTTGAAGTCACGCAGGCACGCGTTCGTCGCGAGCGCATGGGTCACATCGAGCTCGCGAGCCCGGTTGCGCACATTTGGTTCCTGAAGTCGCTACCGAGCCGCATCGGCCTCATGCTCGACATGACGCTGAAAGACATCGAGCGTGTGCTGTACTTCGAGGCATTCGTCGTCATCAAACCGGGCATGACCCCGCTAGAACGCGGCCAGTTGCTGACCGACGAGACGTATTTCGAGGCGGAGACCGAGCACGGCGACGAGTTCGACGCGCGTATGGGCGCCGAAGCCGTCTATGAGCTGCTGAAGTCGATCGACCTGAATGCCGAAGTCATCAAGCTCCGCAACGAGATGTCGGAAACGACATCGGAGACGAAGATCAAGCGCCTGTCGAAGCGCCTGAAGCTCGTCGAGTCGTTCATCGAGTCGGGCAACAAACCCGAGTGGATGGTCATGACCGTATTGCCGGTGCTGCCGCCGGACCTGCGTCCGCTGGTCCCGCTCGATGGCGGCCGGTTCGCAACGTCGGACCTGAACGACCTGTACCGTCGCGTGATCAACCGCAACAACCGCCTGAAGCGGTTGCTTGAGCTCAACGCGCCGGACATCATCGTGCGCAACGAGAAGCGCATGTTGCAGGAATCCGTGGATGCGCTCCTCGACAACGGACGTCGTGGCCGCGTCATCACCGGATCTAACAAGCGTCCGCTGAAATCGCTCGCCGACATGATCAAGGGCAAGCAGGGCCGCTTCCGCCAGAACCTGCTCGGTAAGCGCGTCGACTACTCCGGCCGTTCGGTCATCGTGGTCGGTCCGACGCTGCGTTTGCACCAGTGCGGCCTGCCGAAGAAGATGGCGCTCGAACTCTTCAAGCCGTTCATCTTCTCGAAGCTGATGTTGCGTGGCATCGTGCCCGCGATTAAGGCGGCGAAAAAGATGGTCGAGCGCGAAGAAGCGTTGGTCTGGGACATCCTCGAAGAAGTCATTCGCGAGCACCCGGTCCTGCTCAACCGTGCACCGACGCTGCACCGACTCGGCATCCAGGCATTCGAACCGGTCCTCATCGAGGGCAAGGCGATCCAGCTGCACCCGCTCGTCTGTGCTGCGTTCAACGCGGACTTCGACGGTGACCAGATGGCTGTCCACGTGCCGTTGTCGCTTGAAGCACAGCTCGAAGCGCGTGCGTTGATGATGTCGACGAATAACGTGTTGTCGCCCGCGAACGGCGAGCCGATCATCGTGCCGTCGCAGGACGTCGTGCTCGGTCTGTATTACATGACGCGGGAGCGCGTGAACGCGAAGGGCGAGGGCATGCTGTTTGCCGGCGTCTCCGAAGTTCGCCGCGCGTACGAGAATCGCGCCGTCGCGCTGCACGCGAAGGTGAAGGTTCGCCTGACCGACCGCGAGTTTGCGGACGCAACGCCGACCATCGTCGAGACGACGGTCGGACGCGCGCTGTTGTCCGAGATCCTCCCGGACGGTATGCCGTTCGCGATGGTCAATACGAACATGACCAAGAAGGCGATTTCAGGGCTCATCAACGGCTGCTACCGCCGCGTCGGTCTGAAAGACACCGTCGTGTTCGCCGACCAGTTGATGTACATGGGCTTCGCATACGCGACACGGTCGGGTGTTTCGATCGGTGTTGACGACATGGTCGTCCCGAACGAGAAGTCGCGCATCCTTGGCGTTGCCGAGGATGAAGTTAAAGAAATCGAGGGCCAGTACGCGTCCGGTCTCGTGACGAACGGCGAGCGCTACAACAAGGTCGTCGACATTTGGTCGCGCACGAACGACCAAGTCGCCAAAGCGATGATGGACAAGCTCGGCACCGACGAGGTCAAGGCCGCCGACGGTACGACCGTGAAGCAGCCGTCGTTCAACTCGATCTTCATGATGGCCGACTCCGGCGCGCGTGGTTCAGCAGCGCAGATTCGCCAGCTCGCTGGTATGCGTGGCTTGATGGCGAAGCCGGACGGCTCGATCATCGAGACCCCAATCACGGCGAACTTCCGTGAAGGCCTGAACGTGTTGCAGTACTTCATCTCGACCCACGGTGCCCGTAAGGGTCTCGCGGATACCGCGCTGAAGACCGCGAACTCGGGCTATCTGACCCGACGTCTCGTCGACGTCGCGCAGGATCTCGTGGTCACCGAGGACGATTGCGGTACGACCGATGGCGTCGTGATGACGCCAATCATCGAAGGTGGCGAAGTCGTCGAGCCACTCCGCTCGCGCGTTCTCGGTCGCGTGGTTGCGGTCGACGTGATGAAGCCTGGTTCGACCAGCGAAGTTGCGATTCCGGCGGGCACGTTGCTCGACGAGACGCGCGTTGCTGCGATGGACGAGCAGGGCATCGATCAGGTCAAGGTTCGTTCCGCCATTGCCTGTGATACGCGCTATGGCGTTTGCGCGGCGTGTTATGGCCGCGACCTCGGCCGTGGCCACCTCGTGAACATGGGCGAAGCGGTCGGCGTCATCGCCGCACAGTCCATCGGCGAGCCGGGCACGCAGCTCACGATGCGTACGTTCCACATCGGTGGCGCGGCATCGCGGGCGGTCGCAATCAACAGCGTCCAGATCAAGTCGAAAGGCACGATCAAGCTGCACAACATCAAGATCGTGCAGCACGAGAAGGGCCACTTCGTCGCGGTTTCGCGTTCGGGTGAAGTCAGCGTCATCGACGATTACGGCCGTGAGCGCGAGCGTTACAAGATCCCGTACGGCGCGTTCCTGACCGCCGAAGACGGTGCTGCGGTCGAGCAGGGGCAGGTCATC
This sequence comes from uncultured Gammaproteobacteria bacterium, assembly GCA_964402835.1. Taxonomy (GTDB): domain Bacteria; phylum Pseudomonadota; class Gammaproteobacteria; order Natronospirales; family JAIVGZ01; genus JAIVGZ01. The sequence goes on from CAYODZ010000008.1 coordinate 7,409, forward strand.
GCAAACTGGGATCCGCATACGCACCCGATCATTACCGAGGTGCAGGGTACGGCTCGGTTCCACGACTTCATCGATGGCGTGACCGTCCAGCAGCAGATCGACGAAATGACGGGGCTTTCGAGCATCGTCGTCCTCGATCCGAAGCAGCGCGGCACGGCGGGCAAGGACAAGCGCCCGACCATCCAGTTGATCGACGCGAAGGGCAAGGAGCTGCACATCCCGGGTACGGACATCCCGGCGCAGCACGTGTTGCCGGCCAACGCGATTGTGACGGTGCAGGACAAGGCGAAGGTTGGCGTCGGAGACGTGATCGCGCGTATCCCGCAGGAATCGTCGAAGACCCGTGACATCACCGGTGGTCTGCCGCGCGTGGCTGACTTGTTCGAGGCCCGCAAGCCGAAGGATTCGGCGATCCTCGCCGAGTACAGCGGCATTGTCGGTTTCGGCAAGGACACCAAGGGCAAGCAGCGTCTGATCATCACGGACAAGGACGGCGTCCAGCACGAAGAGCTCATCCCGAAGTGGCGTGCGGTCAACGTTTACGAGGGCGAGCACGTCGAGCGCGGCGAGACCATCGCCGATGGCGAACCGAGTCCGCATGACATCCTGCGCCTGCTCGGGACGACCGCGCTCGCGACCTACCTCGTCAAGGAAATCCAGGACGTCTACCGGCTCCAGGGTGTGAAAATCGATGACAAGCACATCGAGGTCATCATCCGGCAGATGCTGCGTAAGGTCGAGGTCACCGAGGCCGGTGACACCAGACTGCTCAAGGGTGAGCAGGTCGACCGTGCGCGGGTACTCGAGGAGAACGAGCGGGTCGAGAAAGAGAGCAAGATCCCGGCGGCCTTCGATTATGTGCTGCTCGGCATCACGAAAGCCTCGCTCGCGACCGAATCGTTCATCTCGGCGGCGTCGTTCCAGGAAACCACCCGGGTGCTCACCGAGGCGGCTGTCCGTGGCCTCCGTGACGACCTGCGCGGGCTGAAGGAAAACGTCATCGTCGGACGCCTGATTCCGGCCGGAACGGGCTCCGCCTACCACGAGGAGCGCCGTCGTCAACGAGACCGCATTCTCGAGCCGACGGTCACGCCGGAAATGAGCCTCGCCGAGGCGGTTGAACGGTCGGAGGCAAACGGCGATTGATTGAGGGGGTCAGGGTCGAGTGACCCTGACCCCTGATTCGGCCGCGCGCCTTGATTTCCCGCGGCTCAGGCCTTAGAATCCCGCTTCTTTTTCGACGGGCCGGTGAACCCCGGCCTGTTTCGTATTTACGACAAACACAGAGAACAAACATGGCGACTGTGAATCAGCTCGTGCGCAAGCCGCGCACTATCCAAAAGGCCAAGAGCGACGTTCCCGCGCTCAATGGCTCCCCGCAGAAGCGGGGCGTATGCACGCGCGTGTACACGACCACCCCGAAGAAGCCGAACTCGGCGCTCCGGAAGGTCGCCCGCGTGCGTCTTACGAACGGCTTCGAGGTCACGAGCTACATCGGCGGTGAAGGCCACAACCTGCAAGAGCACTCGGTCGTGCTGATTCGCGGCGGTCGTGTGAAGGACTTGCCGGGTGTGCGCTACCACGTCGTCCGCGGCAGCCTCGACACCTCCGGTGTCGCCGCCCGTCGCCAGGGCCGCTCGAAGTACGGCGCCAAACGGCCCAAGGGATAACTAGACATGTCACGACGCAGAGTTTCAGCCAAGCGCACCATCCTGCCTGATCCGAAATACGGCAATGAGATGCTCGCCAAGTTCATGAACATGGTGATGGAGAGCGGCAAGAAGTCGACCGCGGAACGCATCGTTTACGGCGCGCTCGACAGCATCGTCGAGAAAAAGGGCGGCGACCCGGTCGAAGTGCTCGACAAGGCGCTCGACAACGTGCGCCCGCAGGTCGAGGTGAAATCCCGCCGCGTCGGTGGCGCGACCTACCAGGTTCCCGTCGAAGTGCGTTCGGTCCGCCGCACCGCGCTGGCGATGCGCTGGGTAATCGACGCCGCGCGTGCGCGCAGCGAGAAGTCGATGGCTGCACGCCTCGCCGCCGAGCTGCTCGACGCTTCCGAGAACCGCGGCAACGCGGTCAAGAAGCGCGAAGACGTACATCGTATGGCGGAAGCGAACAAAGCGTTCTCGCATTTCCGCTGGTAATACACGTAAGAAATTGAGGTTTCAATAAAGTGGCACGCAAGACCCCGCTAAAGCGCTACCGGAACATCGGCATCATGGCCCACATCGATGCCGGCAAGACCACCACGACTGAGCGCATCCTGTTTTACACGGGCGTGTCGCACAAAATCGGCGAAGTGCACGATGGCGCCGCCGTGATGGATTGGATGGAGCAGGAGCAGGAGCGTGGCATCACGATCACGTCCGCGGCGACCACCTGTTTCTGGAAGGGTATGGACCAGTCGTTTGACGAGCATCGCATCAACGTCATCGACACCCCGGGCCACGTAGATTTCACGATTGAAGTCGAACGCTCATTGCGCGTGCTTGACGGCGCGTGCGCGGTGTTCTGTGCGGTCGGCGGCGTCGAGCCACAGTCCGAGACGGTCTGGCGTCAGGCGAACAAGTACAACGTGCCGCGCATGGCCTTCGTAAACAAGATGGACCGCGCGGGCGCCAATTACCTGCGCGTCGTGAAGCAGATCAAGGATCGCCTTGGCGCGAACCCGGTTCCTGTCGCGCTGCCGATCGGCGCCGAAGAGAACTTCAAGGGCGTCGTTGACCTCGTCAAGATGAAGGCAATCTGGTGGGACGACTCGACCCAGGGCATGAGCTTCGACGAGAAGGACATCCCAGCCGAACTCGCCGACGAGGCGCAGAAATGGCACGAGAACCTCGTTGAAGCCGCAGCCGAATCGTCTGAAGAGCTCATGGAGAAGTACATCGGCGGCGAGTCGCTCACGATTGAAGAGATTCGTGCAGGCCTGCGTGCGCGCACGGTCGCCGGCGAGATTGTGCCGACGCTGTGTGGTTCCGCATTCAAGAACAAGGGTGTGCAGCTGATGCTGGACTCCATCGTCTATTACATGCCGTCGCCCCTAGACATCCCGGCGATCAAAGGCATTCTCGACGACAAGGACGAATCCGCCGGCGAGCGCCATCCGACCGACGATGAGCCGTTCGCTGCGCTCGCGTTCAAGATCATGACGGACCCGTTCGTCGGCACGCTGACGTTCTTCCGCGTGTATTCCGGCGTGCTGAAGTCCGGCGACACCGTGTACAACCCGATTAAGGGCAAGAAAGAGCGCGTCGGCCGCATTCTGCAGATGCACGCGAATTCTCGCGACGAAATCAAGGAAGTATTCGCGGGCGACATCGCCGCCGCAGTCGGCCTGAAGGACGTTACGACGGGCGATACGCTGTCGGATATCAACGAAGTCATCACGCTGGAGCGCATGATTTTCCCGGAGCCCGTGATTTCGGTCGCGGTCGAGCCGAAGACGAAGGCTGACCAGGAGAAGATGGGCATCGCGCTGAACAAACTGGCGCAGGAAGACCCGTCGTTCCGTGTGCATACTGACGAAGAGTCGGGCCAGACCATCATCTCGGGCATGGGCGAGCTGCATCTCGACATCCTTGTCGATCGCATGAAGCGCGAGTTCAACGTCGAGGCGAACGTCGGCAAGCCGCAGGTTGCGTATCGCGAGACGATTCGCAAGTCGGTCGAGTCCGAAGGCAAGTTCGTGCGCCAGTCGGGTGGTCGCGGCCAGTTCGGTCATGTGTGGCTCAAGCTCGAGCCGCAGGAAGCCGGTACGGGTTACGAGTTCGTCAACGCAATCGTGGGTGGTGTGATTCCGAAGGAATACATCCCGGCGGTCGACAAGGGTATCCAAGAGCAGCTGAACAACGGCGTCATCGCGGGCTTCCCGATGGTCGACATCAAGATCACGCTGTTCGACGGTTCGTACCATGACGTCGACTCGAGCGAAATGGCGTTCAAGATCGCGGGTTCGATGGGCTTCAAGGACGGCGCACGCAAGGCCGACCCGGTTCTTCTCGAGCCGATCATGAAGGTCGAGGTCGTGACGCCGGAAGACTACATGGGCGACGTGATGGGCGACCTGAACCGCCGCCGTGGTCTCGTGCAGGGCATGGAAGACGCGCCGGCCGGCAAGATCGTCCGCGCCGAAGTGCCGCTGGCCGAGATGTTCGGCTACGCGACCGACCTGCGTTCAGCAACGCAGGGCCGTGCGACCTACACGATGGAATTTTCGAAGTACAACGAGGCGCCGACGAATGTTGCCGACGCCATTATCAAAAAAGCGTCCTGATCTGAGGGTAGGCGAAAGTGTCTAAGGAAAAATTCGAACGTAAAAAGCCGCATCTTAATGTCGGCACGGTTGGCCACGTTGACCACGGCAAGACGACTTTGACTGCAGCGCTGACGGTGGTGCAGGCGAAGAAGTTTGGCGGTGAGTCGCGCGCCTACGACCAGATCGACAACGCGCCGGAAGAGCGGGCGCGCGGCATCACGATCGCGACGGCGCACGTCGAGTACGAGTCGGAAAACCGGCACTACGCGCACGTTGACTGCCCGGGTCACGCGGACTACGTCAAGAACATGATCACGGGTGCCGCGCAGATGGACGGCGCGATCCTGGTCGTGTCGGCGGCCGATGGCCCGATGCCACAGACGCGTGAGCACATCCTGTTGGCGCGCCAGGTCGGCGTGCCGTACATCGTCGTGTTCATGAACAAGTGCGACATGGTCGACGATCCGGAGCTTCTGGAACTCGTCGAGATGGAAGTGCGCGATCTTCTGAACCAGTACGAGTTCCCGGGCGACGACACGCCGATCATCAAGGGTTCGGCGCTCAAAGCGCTGGAAGGCGATGAGTCGGAGATTGGCACGCAGGCGATCGCGCAGCTGATCGAGGCGCTGGACACGTACATCCCGCAGCCGGAGCGCGCG
>CAYODZ010000009.1:0-48924 GCA_964402835.1 uncultured Gammaproteobacteria bacterium
GGTGGGCGAAGCGATCGCGGCCGGGGTCGATGTCCGCGGCTATATGGCCTGGTCCTTGTTCGACAATCTCGAATGGTCGCTGGGCTATTCGAAGCGCTTCGGCATCGTCCATGTCGATTTCGAGACCCAGACGCGGACCCCAAAGGACAGCGCCAGGCTCTACAGCGCGATCATCGCCGGCAACGGCGTCCCCGATCGGGGATAGCCGCGCTCGCATTGAATATCCGTCTGATTGGACGCATATGCGTTGCGATGAGTCTCCGCCCGCTCTTTGCCATGCTGATTGCCGCGGCGATGCTGTTCGCGCCTTTTGCCATGCAGAACGGCAGCGCAATGGCGGCGGCGCCTGGCAGTCATCACGGCCAGATGGTCGACAAGGGACATTGCGGCGAGCAGCCGGCCGACGACCGGGACGGCGAGCCGTCCTGCGTCGCCATGTGCACCGCGATCGCAGTCGCATCGCTTCCGCCGGCCGAACCGCTCGACTATTCGCAAAATGCCAAACAAGGCGCGATCGACCAGCTTGGTCCGGGCTTCCTGGCCGAGCTTCCGACCCCGCCTCCGCGACCGGCGTGAAATCGACTTTTCACCGATTTCACGAAAGGCACGAAAATGAGAAAGATACTGACCGCGGTCGCCTTGTCGATCGCTCTGCCGTCGCTGGCGCATGCCCAGACGGCGCCGGCTCAAGCTCCTGCGCCCAAGGCGAGTTGCTGCGAGAAGATGGATAGTGGCAAGCACGGCAAGATGAACTGCCGCAAGCACAAGGCCGGGATGGAGCATGGCCAGCATGACGGGAAGGCGGGTGTCGACCCGCACGCCGGTCATGACATGGGCCCGTCCGGAACGAAGGCCCCCGCGGCCGACGCTCCGCAGGCCCATCAGCACTGAGTGAAGCCGACGGCCGGCGGCGCCTAAGCGGGCGTCGCCGGCCCGACGGCGACAGCATGCCCTCGCAAGGATCATCGATGTTCAACCCGCTCGCACTCCAGCGGCGCCAGTTCCTGCGCGCCGCCGCTCTTGGCGGAGCCGGCGCCGGCTTGGCCGGCGTCATGCCCGCCTGGGCGCAGCCGCTGTCGCCCGGCCTGCCGCCCCCGCTGCCGACGGTCAGCGGCACCGACATTTCGCTCTCCATCGGCAAGCTTGCCGTCCGGGTCGACGGCAAGGTCAGCCGGGCGGTCGGCGTCAACGGCACCGTGCCGGCGCCGCTCGTCCGCCTCAAGGAAGGCCAGAAGGTCCGCCTGCGGGTCGCCAACACGCTCGACGAGGACAGCTCGATCCACTGGCACGGCCTGCTGGTGCCGTTCGCGATGGACGGCGTTCCGGGCATCAGCTTCCCCGGCATCCTGCCGCGTTCGACTTTCGACTATGAGTTCGACGTCATCCAGTCGGGCACCTACTGGTATCACAGCCATTCTGCCTATCAGGAAGAGGACGGCGTCTACGGGCCGATCGTCATCGATCCGGCCGGCCCCGACCCGGTCGCTTTCGATCGTGAGCATGTGCTGGTGCTTGCCGACCACAGCTCGATGAGCGGCGCCGCCATCTACCGCAAGCTCAAGCAAATGGGCGGCGCCTATTTCAACATGCAGCGGCTGACGCTGTCCGGCCTGCTCGCCGGCCGCGACCTGACCGCCGCCGAACGGCGCGAATGGGCGAAGATGCGGATGGACCCGGCCGACATTAGCGACGTCACCGGCGCGACCTATGATTTCACCGTCAACGGCTTCGGCCCGTTCGACAATTGGACCGGCCTGTTCCGTCCCAACGAGCGGGTCCGGCTTCGCATCATCAACGCCGCCGCCCAGACCAATTTCAACGTCCGCATCCCCGGCCTGGCGATGACGGTCGTCCAGGCCGACGGCCAGAATGTGCGGCCGATCACCGTCGACGAATTCCAGATCGGCGTCGCCGAAACCTATGATGTCGTCGTCACCCCCGGCGACCGGGCCTATTCTTTCGTCAGTGAGGCGATCGACCGCTCGGGGCTCGGCCGAGCGACGCTGGCGCCGCGCGCGGGCATGTCGGCACCAGTGCCGCCGCTTCGTCCGCGTCCGCTGCTGACCATGAAGGACATGGGCATGGGCGGCATGGACCATGGCGGAATGGCCGGCATGGATGCGCCCAATCCCGCGGCCGTGCGCGGCGTCGATCCGTCGGCCGAGCAGAATGCGTCGCGGGATCTTTGGAAACTGACCGGCTGGACCGGACCGGCAACGACCACGGTGGCGGGAGCCGCGGCAACAGAAATGGCGGGCATGGATCACGCCGCCATGGGTCACGGCCCGGCGGTCGCCGAGGCGGCCTCACCGGCGATGGACCATGGCGAGGCCGGCATGAGCCACGATATGCGCGACTTCTCCTATGCTCCCCAGGTCGATAAAAACCCCGGCGTCCAGTCGATCTCGCCGATGCCTACCGACCGCACCGGAGAACCTCCCGTCGGCCTGGAAGGGCTGGGCCACAAGGTGCTGCTCTACCGCGACCTGATGGCACTCGACCGCAACCCCGACGCGCGCGCGCCGTCGCGGTCGCTGGACATCCACCTCACCGGCAACATGGAACGCTACATGTGGTCGTTCGACGGGGTGAAGATGAGCGAGCCGGCGGAGCCGATCCCGTTCCGGCTCGATGAGCGGGTGCGCGTCACTCTGGTCAATGACACGATGATGCCGCACCCGATTCACCTGCACGGCCATTTCTTCGAGCTGGTGACGGGGCACGGCGCGTTTGGCCCGCGCAAGCATACGGTGAATGTCCCGCCCGGCGGCACGATGACCTTCGACGTCACCGCCGATGCCGCCGGCGACTGGGCGTTCCATTGCCACAACCTCTACCACATGACCGCCGGGATGATGCGCGTCGTCACCGTCCGCCCGATGCAGGGAGATACGCAACATGACGCGTCCTGATCTCCGCGCAGCCGCCGCGGTAGCGCTCGCCCTTTCGCTCGCCTCGCCTGCGCTGGCGCAGCAGCCCGATCCTCACGCCGGGCATATGATGCCGCCCGAGCAGGAGACGGAGACGCCCGACCCGCACGCCGGTCACACGATGCCTGCCGAGCAGGAGCCGGCGACCTCTGACCCCCATGCCGGCCATGACATGGGCGCAATGCCCGATGCCGCGCCGGCGGGGACCGACCTTCCGGCCGGCAATGATCCGCCGCCGCCGGTTCCGACCGACCGCGCGGCCGACGCCGTCTATGGTCAGGCGGCGATGGATCTGGGGCGCCACCATCTCGACGAGTTTCACGGCGGCCAGAATCTTGCCCATGTCATGGTCGACATCGCCGAAATACAGTTCGGCAGCGGAAGCGAAGCCTTCGAGTGGAACGCGGAAGGCTGGTACGGCGGCGACATCAATCGCCTGGCGATCAAGAGCGAGGGCGAGGGCGAATTCGGCGGGCCGGTCGAAAAGGTCGAGCTACAGGCGCTCTACAGCCGCGCGGTCGGTCCCTATTTCGATCTTCAGGCCGGGCTTCGCTACGACTTCAAGCCCAACCCGTCCCGCGTCTATGCGGTGCTCGGCGTCGAAGGCCTGGCGCCGTACTTCTTCGACGTCGAAGGCGCGCTGTTCCTGTCGAACAAGGGCGAGCTTATGGCCCGCGCCGGGGGCTATTACGACCAGCGCATCACCCAGCGGCTGATCCTCCAGCCCCGCGCCGAGCTCAATTTCGCCGCGCAAACCAGCCGCGAGATCGGCGTCGGCGCGGGCTTGTCGGACGCCGAGATCGGCCTTCGCCTGCGCTACGACATCCGCCGCGAGTTCGCGCCCTATGTCGGGGTCCAGTACCGCCGTGCGTTCGGCGACACCCGCCGCTTCTTGCGCGAGGCCGGCGACGACCCCGGCGGCTGGCGCCTGCTGGCCGGGGTCAGGACATGGTTCTGATGCCGATCGCCCCCGGGATCGTCGAAGGCTCTAGCGGCTGCAAAGGGTAGAAAACAGACACGGACCGCTGGATCTTTGTAAATCGCCAACGACAGCGATTATCGTGAACTTGCCGAACACTCTCAATCATTCGAAAAAATTAGCCTCTGCGGGCGGTCAAGTGTCGCGGAAGGAGTGTATAATGCAAACGCCTCGACCGCAGAAGCAACACTTGCACAGTCCCAATTTGTCCGTGATCATCCTCAGAGACGGTGGATCGTCTGGTCCGGCACTCATCACCCGCCTTTGGTATGATGGATGCGAAATGGCGTCCGAGGAAAGCTTCGACGTCGGTGAGAAGATCAAGGTCGCAATTCACGGCATGGGGAGCATTAGCGCCCAGGTTGCTAGCACGGCTGAAGGCACTCTTTCGGCCCACTTTTTGGAGGAGTTCCCAGTCTAGTGGCGGGTCGATGGTGATGGTCGCAATTGGTCGATATCAGTGCGGCCGAAACGGGTCGAAAGCGCTCATGCTCACTCAAAGAAGCAGATCCGCGAGATAGCCGATAGCATCAGCCAGGCTAATGCTCGTGGCTCAGGTGTCATCGCGGCTCGCTTGATTTTGCTGCTTTTCTAGAAACTGGACGAGATTTTTCGGCTCATAGGGATACGGTTCATAAGTGGGAGGCGACCTGTTCCGTGCCTCATACCGCGCCAATGCGCTGGGGTGTATCGTCTCACTTTGGTCAGTGCCAATTGAACGATGTACCCGGCCAAAGGGTCGCCAAATGCCTTTGATTGGGTCAACCAGTCGACCCCTTGCCTCGTCCTTAGCGAGTCTCTCTACTCGTCGCTTGAGATAGTCTTCTTCAAAGTCGAGCAGCGGGCGCGCCTTCGATATCATCCAGAGAAATGCCTGATCGGACAGCACCGGATCCGGATAGCCGCCCCCCACGTTTGAATGTGCGCCGGCGAACCAGGCCTGCTCAACGGTTTGGCCTTCAGCAGCTCGGCTCGTATCCCAGACGGCCGGAACGTAGAACTTACGCTGCTCGTCAATTGCGAGCGCTTGGTAGGCTCTCTTGATCTTGTTACCCAATGTGACGTCATGAAATTCATGTCGTCTGCGCCCGATGCGTCCGAGCACATTTCCAGGAATCCCAAGTGCTCCAACTGTGTCCCAGACACCCATGAGACTGATTTCGGGCCGCCTTTCGCCTACCCATCTTGCATCGATGAAATCTACTCGACGGTCCGCCGGCGGGGTACGGTAGTAGCTCCACACTCGCGGCATCTGGTCCAGGTCGCCCTTTCGCAAAAGGCCGACAAGGCTCACTAGGCCCGCCAAACTTCGAACTGTGAATGCTCCCCGTGAGAAGCCAAACATAATAATTTGGTCATTTGTTTCATAGTTCAGAGCGAGAAAGCGGTACGCCTGCTGAACTTTGACTCCCAAACCAATTCCAAGCGAACCACCCAGCCACCGATCAACGGAATTTCCGGTTCCAACGCCCTCATCGTAATAAACTAGCTGAGGCTCGTTATTGGCCCCTCTGGGCAGAATCGCGCGAGCCATTTTGGTGACGTTCGTAGGCCCTCCACCCTGGTCAGGCTTGTTCCAAGTCCCGTCACAGCAGATTATCAGACTCTTGGGCATAGGAGACTCCCAGCAACCTGTAGTTCTAGAAACTCTCCCTTCGGAATGAAAGCGTGATCATCGACGTTCCCTTCCATTCCCACTCTACAACGGAAAGAAATTCCGCGCGGTCACAACGCAAATTTCTGAGAACTAGCCTCGCGTTACCCCAGCTGAGTGGCCATCACTTCCCCGCGGCCATTCCAGGAATTTCGAGATGGTGATAGAATGTGGAAGGATACAGAAGCGCGGCTGATCCAGGCCGGATCTCCGATGATGCTTTTTTATCCTCGCGGTCGACTCAGGGAGTAAGACTGGATGTAAGTTGCCTGCCGGAAAATCTCGGCCCATCAGATGCCTGGAAGATCAAAGTGGTGCGCGGGCGACGCCTTCAAGAGCAGACGTCGAGAACGAAAAGCCGGTAGAGAAGATTAAATGGGAGGAACGGCAATGGCTAAAGAGTTTTGCGGACCTGCAGCCCGGTTGGATGATGCGGCGATCGAAGACGCGGCAGCCAAGATCGGCTGTTCAGTTGCTGCCGTTCGGGCGGTGATCGATGTCGAAAGCCGTGGTGGATTTCTTTCTGACGGTAGGCCCAAAATACTGTTTGAACGACATTATTTTTGCCGGCTGACCAAGGGTAAACACGACCGGACGCACGCCGACGTATCGAACCCGAGATGGGGTGGCTATAAGGGCGGAGCGGCCGAATACGACCGCTTGCATCGCGCGATAAAGCTGGAGCGCGATGCTGCGTTGCGCTCAGCAAGCTGGGGCGCGTTCCAGATCATGGGCGACAATTACAAGATCTGTGGATTCCGTACTGTCGAAGAATTCGTCGAGGCTATGGTGGCAGGGGAATCCGAGCAGCTCCAGGCCTTCGTTGCGTTTGTTAAGAAGAACCGCCTCGATGACGAGCTCATTCGCCTGGACTGGGCGGGTTTCGCGCGCGGCTATAACGGACCTGCCTACAAGGCCAACAAGTATGACGAGAAGCTGGCCGCCGCCTATCGATTCCACAGCGCAGGCGGCCCCCGCACGAACAGCCCGCTGCCGGTCCTGAAAATGGGCGACCGGGGCGAGGATGTGAAGACGCTGCAGAACGCACTCGGCTTGACCACCGATGGCGACTTCGGTCCGATGACGAAGGCAGCCGTGGTGGCTTTCCAGAAGAAGAAGGGCCTCTATGCGGATGGGATCGTCGGCAAACAGACCTGGACGGCGCTTAAGGTCGACTGAGGGCGCCGCCGGCGGAGGGCGCGCAGGCCGCGGCCTTAGCGACCGCTTTGCCGCTTTCGCAGCCAGCGAAGGTATTCCGGATAAGTCCGAATGCCTTGGCGGGTCATCCACTCCTGGAGCCGTGTGATGGCACCGTACTCGCTGGTGATGACCAACGCGATATGATGCTCGTCGAGAATACGGGCAACTTCCAAGTGGTAAGCCTGCATGGCCGCCTCGTCGCTGGACGAAGGGATGGTGAGGCCTCGAAGCTTGGCGGCGGCAGCGTACATTTCCGTCGCTGCCTGCAGCGCATTGCCGGCGAAGGCTTGCATTTCCGGAGTTCCGGCGACCTGCAATGCCGTGGCGCGGCGCGCGGTCTCGTTGGCTGCGAGGATGAGGTTGACGCGCAGGCGTTCACCGGTCAGCGCCGAAGCGCTGTTCAGAACGTCCGCATTGACCGCCTTGTCATCCACCACAACGATCTGCAGCGTGTGTTCCGCCTCGCCACCGGCAGCCGGAAGCATCTGAAAGCCGACTATGTCGAAACCGCCCTGATTGGTTCGTCCGCTGTCGACCGCGCCGGCTGTGAGCAGGTTCATGAACGGTAGCTCGCTCGCCGACGCATCAATGGGAGTGCCCGCGAGCAGGCGCACTGCTTCCAATTCGCTGGCAAGCGGACGGACGCCGGTTTCCTGACCCCTGACGAATGACGCCAGAAACTCGAGCGCTGCGATATCTCTGTTGCTCGTATGCTTTTCCGGTAGCAGCTCGGTAATCCGGCGCGCGAGGAACTCGGCCAGCTGATCGGGCGAGGCACGCGCGGTCATCAACAGCACGTCGGGATGGTCGCGGACCAACTGATCGAGGTCGTCGACAGTGATCCCGGCTTGCTGGTAGCGGTCCCGCCACCGGTTCACGGTCTCCTGAAGGCCGTTGTCGCGAAGCGCCGCAACCAGCGATTCAACATCGCGCGCCACTTCGCCGGGCGACGCGCCGGCTACCCGTCTTGCCCGCGTGAAGGCGCGCATGCGCTCCCGCACAGGGACGGTGCCCGACAGGAAGGCCATGACCGCTTCCTGATCCTTGTGGAAAATTTCCTTGAAACGCGGTCCGGCCGATTCGCGCCCTTCCCGGGCGGCGAACTGGCGCGCCGCCAGGAGCAGCAGCCGTTGGTCGAGAGCTCCTTCGGCTCGCTGCTGCAATCCGCCGACGGCATCCCCCCACGCCACTCGTTCGACCGCCGATGCGACCAAGCGGTGCAAGGGGCCATTGGCATCGACGATCGTTCCGAAGGCCCGAGCATAGCGCTCCGCGAGCGGCTGCGGCATGCCTCCGGCGGTCAGCCCCCTGATCAGCGCGCTCTCCTGAGTGGCGCTGAGCACGCGACCGCCGCCTTGCGCGGTGCCCATGCCAAGCGAGCGCAGGATCGCGCCCGCCGCCTCAGGCGCCGAAGTCATTATCTTGCGCAGGACGCGCCCTTGGACCTGACGCACGCGATCGGGCCCATCGGCGGCGATGAAGCGGCGCACGGCTCCCTCGATCGCCTCATCGGTCGCCTGTGCCCGCGCCGCCTCCCGTGACGCTCGTTGCCGCCTCTGGGCGTCGGTTTCTGGCCGGATGGACTGGTCGAACGTGGCGGCGAAGGCGCGTTCGACGTCCTCATCCACCTGCCGCGCCAATGCCGCTTCTGCATCATCGGTATCAGCTGTTCGCGCCGGACCGCGGCCGGAGGACATCTGCGCCTCATCCGGTCCGACGCGCGGAAAGCCGAGCTGCTCATTCATCAGGTTGGCCAAACGGCGGGTCTTCATTGCCGCCTGATCGGTCATGAAGCCGCGGTCGTTGCCGTAAGTCACTGGTCCGCCGAGGTCCGTGAGGACGATGTCCGGGTCGGCTGCAGCCCGCCGGACTGCTGGATCGATGTCGGGATCTGCGGCGATCGTCTTGCGGAATTCATCGTACAATACGACGCGGCCTGCCTTCTCAAACCAGAAGAATCCAAACTCGCTCGGGTCCCGCGGTCCGGGCCTTCCCAAAAGCTGCGCCGTCGCGCCGTGAACGCGCAGCCGCATCCAGTTCTCGGCAACGAAATGTTCCCAACGTGCACGGAGCGGGCTCCCAGGACTGATGTCCAGAACATTGCCTAGGTCGCTGCGGCGGACGATGAAGGGGAGGATTGTGCTCGCTTCGCCGCCATAGCTCTTTGCCGACTCCAGATCCTGGCTCATGTAGAGGCCTGGGCCGACATCCTCCTCCCGCGACTTGGCCAGTGTCGGGTCTATGCCGCGGCGTCGATAGTCCTCCAGACGCTCGCTCGATGCGCCGCGGAAGAACATTAGGAGCTCGTCATCCGAAGCAAGCTTTCCAGTCCGGATCATCGCTTCCCTGGTCGCCTCGAGCACGGCCCGCGCAACCAGCGGCTTCACCGCGTCGGGAAGTGCAGGATCATTGAGCACTGCAGTCAGGCGAATGGCCGCGTCGGGCCTGTTCACGAGCCCCAAGCGGCTTACAGCTTCAATCGCATCGTTGAGGCTCGCGCGGCGACCGAGAGACGGATCGATTTCGCCGCGGGGCGTGCGGCCAGCAATCTGGGCTTCGAAATTCTCCGCGTGCGCCATACGGCCCGCCACGAACGCGACGTCGGCTCGCTCCGTCTCGCCCAGGGTGACGCCGCGGACGACGCGGCTTGGCGCGTCTGGCCGTCCGGACTCGGTGAGGAGATCGGGGCCGGACGTCTTGTTGTGGCCGAGACCGAAATCGGACCCGTTCGCCGTCAGGTCGCGCGCCTTGTAGGCGTATTCGCGCAGGGCGCCGTCACGATCACCGAAAACGGGCCCGATCCTGTCAACGCCATATTGTGGCGGGTGCAGCGTCACGGACAGGCTGTAATTGTCCCCGCTCTTGGTGATCTCGAAAACCGTCTGGACGTGCTGGCCGTTGACCTCGATGTCGATGGTCGACGCCCGGCGGACCTCGACGTGCGGATTGGCGGCTGCCAGCCTGTCGACTTCGGTCCGCAGGACACTGAAATCGCCGCCGATGCCCGAAGGCAGGATCGACGCGAAGTGCGAATATTCGTCCCCGCCGATGACGCGCGGGTGAGAATGGCGCAAGGTGATCCAGCCTTCGGGCGGCGGGGTGACCGAGCGCGGCAGGCCCTGCACCGCCATGTATTCCCCGGTCGTTGGGTTGAATGCTAGCAGCACCTCGCTGTCCGGCGTGCGGGCGCGCATGATGTCGTAGTTCTGCCGCGCCTGAGCCCCGTCGGTCGGATCGACACCGCGCACCACCGTGTCGGGCAGGATTGGGGGAAGGCGGTCGAGGGCTCCCGGGCTGAGGTTGACTCCGTCGGGGAACTCGGGGTGCTGTATGCGGATGCCCGGCTTGGTGACTTCGTCGTCGAAATCGCTCCCGCTTCGCAACCTCGCCGGACCTTCGTCGTCGCCCAGCGCCGAGCGCAGCCGCGCGGGCGGCTCGACAGCCTCGCCATCCGCACGCCGGGCCGCCTGGGCTGTCGGCTCGTCGGCAGTGCGGACTGCAATCGGCCCTTCAGGTTCTGCATTTGTGACGAGAGCGCCGCGCTCGTCGACGCCCATGGTGGGTCTCGGAGCCACGCCGACGCCATCGCCAAATTGCCCGTCAGGCGTAAGCAGTCCCATCCGGCGGGCTTCGGTCTCCATCGCAGCGCGGCCTCGCTGGCGGAAGTCCGCTGCGTCGTCCCGAATCGTGAAATCGTGTTCGGCGCGACGCGTGGCGCTATAGTTGCGGATCATCCGGTCAACCGCGCCCTCGCCGAAACCCTGAACCAGGTTCTGGATAAAAGCCGCCCCCAAGTCGTCGATAGCCTGATTCCAGGTGATGTTCTTGCCCATTACCGTGCGATCGTAGCCGAGCTCGACTCCGCGCGAGACCATTCCGCTGACGCCGGAAGCTAGGGCGCGGCTGCCCACGTCTGTCAGGGCGCTGGTGCCGTAGAGCCTGCTACGCAGCGATCCGAGCCGCGCCGCGGCGTCGAGGCTGGCTCCGCGCGAAAGTGCCTCTCGCGCTCCGCTCGCCGCACCTGCTTTGCGAGCGAGGCTGCCCATTCCGCCCGCGACGCCGCGCGTCACGCCTGCGCCAATGGCGCCGCTCACCGATCCGCGGACGATACCGTGCAGGATGTCACTGGCATAATTATCGCTGCGGTAGCTGTCCGGATTGATTGCCGCGTTTGCGCCGCCCGCGAATCCACTTGAAAGGGCGCCGATGAAAAGCTCCTGTCCCAGCTTGAGACCCGGGAGCGCGCGCGTAGCGGTGGCGCCAGTGGCGGCAGCCGCCAGCGCCTGTTCGCTCAACCTCATGTTGGTCGCCAAGGCCCCTGCCGCCTTGCTTCCACCGCGCAATGCCGCGCCGGCCGCGGCACCAATGCCCGCAGTTGCCGCCAGAACGATTGTGGAAGCGAGGTCGAGCATCATCTCCTCGCTGCCGTATCGCCCTCCCTTTATCGCGTATTTGACTCCCATTGATGCGACACCTGCGGCGGCGGTGACCAGCACGGGTATCCAGATGGATGCGGCTGCGCCTCCGGTGAGGGCGGTCGTCACGATCGCCGCAGTTACCACCAGCGCGGTGGCGATGCTGTCGGCGATCCGGTCAGTCGCGGCCTTGTAATTTTCGGCCGAGATCTGGCCGATCGTCATGGCCAGCGCCAGATCCTCGTGCGAGAAGCCTGAGGGCGGAACGAACTCCCCGTCATCGTTGAAGCGGCCGAGTGTGACCGGATCGTCGTTCGCATCAAGCGCAACGAAGTTGCCGTTGGCATCGAAGCCCACGTCGTCTGCGCCCATCACGGACATCAGGCGGCGATAGTCCGCCGTTAGCCGGGAGTGCTCCTCTCCGGCCAAGACTTCGCCCAGCCATCCGGCCTGATCGATTTGTTGGTGCATGCGTAGCGCGGCCACCTCGGCGCGCTCACGGTCGTTGCGCGGAATGCCGAGGGAGAGGACTTCCAGGTCGTTGGCCGTGTCTCCCGATGTTTCGGACTGCCACCAATTGCCCTGACCGCGGATGCCAAGCCGCACCAAGAGGTCGGGGTCGTGTTTCTCATCATATAGTTCGCGGACCGCTTCGAACTGTTCACGAGTGAGCGTTCCCAGCGTTTGGCGAAGGACTTCATTGTTCGTGCCCGCGCCTTCCATCGCATAATCGAGGCGGGCGATGACTGATTCCGGATCGTCTGGATTTCCGGTGACCAGGTGTTCCAGATAGGCGGCTCGCCGTGGGTCGTTTCGGACACCGGCGGCAAGACGCGAGGCAACGCTTCTTCGTATTTGCTCGACCGTGGGCTCCCCATCACCCCCTTCGATTTCGCCGGGCGCATATTGCTGGATGAGCCGGTACATTTCTTCCTGGCGTGCCTGCGCATCCACCAAGGTCCGGGCGTCGACGACGCCCGCATTGAGTTCAGGATCGTCAGTCGCAATGCGAACCCGGTCGGGCTTGGCGCCGCCCGGCCGCCCCAGCTCGACGACCATCCGGGCGGCGCGCGCCTCGGCGCTTCCTTCCCCGTAGCGGACGAGGTTCTCTATCAGGCGCCTCTGTGCCGCGCTGACGCCTTCCCGTCGGGTTTCCCAGTGTCCGGTTGGATGTTCCCTGTAGGGATTGCTCTCGTCCTGAACGTAGACGTTGTAGGTTCTCTCGGCCGTCGCGTAGGTAATCAGCGCGCGCCCGCGGCTTTCGGAATCGGCCGACTGGTCTTCTGGGCCGGCCTCCTGGATCGCAGCGAACCCGGTGAGGATCGCGTCCCACGACTCGGCCTGCCTGGCCTCCCGGCTGCGTGCGCCCTCGATGGCGCCTTTGAATTGATCGGCCCCGGAAAGTCGCGAGCCGCCTCGGGCATCGAAACTCGCGGCAATGGCATCGACGGCGGCATCTGCGCCTGAGTCGCCGCGCGTTTCACGTGCCTCATCGATGCTTGCGCGCAGGCGCCTTGCAAGCGCACTGCCCACGCGTTCGTTGCGCAAATCCTGGAAGACTTGCGCGTCGAGCTCGTTGAGGTCCGAGCGGATTTCCTCGAGCGCGGTGCCGTAGTTGGCATTCATCGACCGCATCTGGGCCGGCGTCAGGTCCTGCATGACGCGGTCGATGCGGTCGCTGTCGTTCCAGAGGTGGGTGGCTATGTTGAGTTCGTGGATCACCCCCAGCTCGGTGTTGCCATTGAGGTACGCACGGGCAGCGCGGATGGCTTGGATGCGGGTGACCGGGCTGGTGAAGAGATTGCCGATGTTGAGGTAGGTGTCGAGATCGGAGCGAAGCTCGCCCGGTCCACCATAGCCTTCTTCGACCGCCGCGGCCTGCCTGCGCGTGAGCCCGCGCAACTCGTCGAGCACGCCGTAAGGATTGCTGTCTCCCATGCCGAGCAGGCCGTTGAGCCTTGTCGCCCTTCCAGAAAGGTCGGTCGACACGGTTTCGGGAATCGTTCGAATGAACTGGGCGATGTTCCGTTCGGTTTGCGGATCGGTGCCATAGCTTTTGAGCCGCGCGATAAACGCCTTCGTCGTTTCTCTTTCGCCGCCTCCACCCTGGCTTTCGCTGGGCTGCGGAGGTGCGGGACAGCTATTCCGGCACTGGCCGGGCGGCGCGCTTGCGCCTGCATCGGCTGGCGGATGTTCAGTATTCGTGTCGTTGCCGTCGTTGGAACTCGCACCTGAATAGGCATTGGTGATTTTCGTCTGGAGTCCTTGGAGGCTGGATTGAAGCGTCCCGACCTGCGTTGCGAACTGGCTGCTCACGCGGTTGAGAAATCCCTCCATCGTGTTGCGGATCGGATCGGCGAGCCGCAGCATTCTCTTTGAGGTCTCCTCGATGCTTCGTTCCGCGTTTTGCGCAGTCGTTTCTGCGGAAGCGAGCAATTGCTCACCCGCGCGGCTTCCGGCCTTCAGGAAATTGTTGTTCGCCGCTTCCGAGACCTGGCCGATCCTGCCGAGCGCTCGTTCGCCGTCGTCGATCGCACGCCCAAACTGGCGACGCCCTGTCGGCAATCCATTGGTCAGAAGTCCCCTGGCGTAGTTTATCACCGACCGGGCGAAATCGTTTTCCTCGCTGTCCACCTGGTCCCCGATCATCCGGTCGATCGACTTGACCGCCGTGGGCTGCGCGCCCGCAACCGCCGCCAGCGTCGCGGCCTGATCTTGCGCCTGGACCTGCGCCTGCTCCCGTTCGGCCCGGGCTCTTTGTGAAGACGACTCGGCAAGCGACTGGCGGGCGGAGTCATGCTGCTCGATCAGGCTCTTCTCGGCCTCGTCGAATGTTCTGACGAGATTCTCGCGAGCCTCGCGCGCCATGGCCTTGAAGCGGTCGAGGCTGGTGGCGCGTGCGGTACCGACCTTCTCGATCGCCTCGCCGCGGAGCATCGCCTTCCAGTCTTCAAATGGACAGAATGCGTTGCACAGCGAGGACTCGGCAGAGGGCAACTGCGCCATCGCGCCCTCCTTCATCTGGTCCACCTGCGGAGTGAGCTCGAGCTTCGCCTCGGCCACCGGGAAATGAATATTGAGGGCGAGCGCCTCGTTCTTCGCCGACATCATGGCCGGCCTCTGGTCGCCGCTTGCGGGTGCCCGCAAGGTGGACGGATTGGAGACGAGGCCGTCCATTCCCGCCCAAGCGGCAGTCTTGGCACGTTCAATTTCGTTTCGCTTGTTGGGGGGCATGGCGCGGATCGTGGCCGCCAGGCCGCGCTGGTTCGTGATATCGGATTCGATCCGATTGGCTCGCGCTCGTAAGGCGCCGGTCGCGCGTCCGGCAGTGCGGCGGATGGCGAACTTTGCAGAAGCGACGCGGGTTTCGAACATGGCGAGGCACAGTTCCCGCGAAGCTGAGAGATCCAGCCTTGCTTCCGCGAGCTTCGTGTCGAGCTCCGCTAGGGACATGTCCAAGGTCATCTGCCGCTTCGCCGCACGCCGCTCTTCATCCGCGCGGGCCTCGGAGGTGGCGCGACGGGCAAGCTCCAAGACGTCCGTGTAGAGCCGCTGGGCCGAACTGGCTGCCTGCATGAAAAGTCCCGCGTAGCCAGTCAGTTCGGGAGACAATTCTTCTGCCTCGCGCGCCGGTTTGTGGCGCAACGTTGTCGGAGCATCGAAGGCGGGTGCGGAAACTTCGACATCCAGATCTTCGCGCGGCAAGCGTACCCGGCTGAGGTTGGGGAGCGGCATTGTCGGACGTTCGAAAACCTGGAACAGCCCGTCATCGCTTTCGGCCTGGCCGAGCAACCTCGCTCCGCCCCCGCGAAGTATCAGAGCGGCTTCCCCTTCCCCTTCCCTTTCTTTCGGTTCTTCCCCTTGCTCTCCTTCCCCGGCGGGTTCTTCTCCTGCGGCAATTCCCTCCTCGTCGGCGGCCATCTCTCGAGCGCCATCGCCGGAATCGCCAGCTTCTTCTTCGCCTTCCTCCAGGCCTCCATTGGTCACCTCCTCGGATGCGGGGGGTGTGTTGAATTCGGCCGGCCCGGCGGACGGAGAAGCGGCCGTGCGCATGCCGGGGGAAATCTCGCTGTGTCGTTCGTTTGAGAACGGCCCGGCGCTCTCTTCGGTCACGAGATCCGAATAGATGCCCCTCTCGGCCGGCCGGAGAGGCGTTGTCGGCGGGATCGATCTCATGCGGCCGAGCGGGACTGGAGCAAATGTGCGAGAGCTGGGAACCGGCTCAGGCCCGCGCGATTCGCGACGACTCCGCCGCGGGCTCAGCATGGGGGGAGCGGCGGCGCGGTGCGGCCCAGCTTGGCATATTCCTCGGCGATGGCGGCGGCGACGTCGCCAGCGTCGATTGGGCGGCCCGCGGCGCGCGCCCGTGCTGCCGAGGCCAGAACCACGTTGCGGATATGGCCGCCGGCGAGATCGACTGATCCGGCGACTGCGTCTAGCCAGTCCTCCGGCGCCACGTGGTTCGCTCCAAGGTGCCGATCCCACAATTGCCGTCGCGCCGCCGCGTCGGGTAGCGGGAACTCCAGGACCATGTCCAGCCGGCGAGCAAATGCCGGATCGAAGCGGTCTCGGCTGTTGGTGGCGAGGATCGCGACTCCGGTATAGTCTTCGATCCGCTGGAGCAGGAAATTGGTCTGCGAGTTGGCATAGCGGTCATGCGCGTCCGACACTTCCGTGCGGCTGCCGAAAAGCGCATCGGCCTCGTCGAAGAACAGCAGGACGTCACCTTGCTCCGCCGTATCGAGCAGCGTTGAAATGTTCTTTTCGGTTTCGCCGATCCACTTGCTGGTTACCGTCGAAAGATCGACCCGGTAGAGGGGCAGCCCCGCTTCCGATGCCAACCAATATGCCGCCAGTGTCTTGCCGGTGCCAGATTCGCCGGTGAAGAGGGCACGGACGCCGGGCTGGTAGCGCGCCGACAGCGTTGGTCCCAATCCGTCGGCGAGCCCATTGCGCATCAGGATGCGCTCGCGCAGCCGATCGAGGGAGGCCGACAATTCGGGCGGCAGAACGATATCGTCCCGGGCGACCCTGGCGCACGAGAGCCGGGCCAGAGCGTCGATCCGCCCGCCCCCTCTTGCCATGATTGCTGCGACGGCTTCCAGCGTCGCGGATTCCGGCGCACTACCCATCGCACGGCCGATCTCGGCTATGCGCCCGGCAGACTGTCGATAGCGCGAAGCGACCTCCGCAGCGAGGGCAGGCTTCAAACCCCAGCGACGCCACAACTGTTGCCGGTCCTGCTCGTCGGGGATCGAGACCCGCCATTCCCGAACCGGTCGGGCGGTCACCACCTGCCCATCGCTGCGAGTTGCCAGAATGAGCGGTGTGTCGATCCGGTCCACGGAGCCCGGATCAAGCGGTTCGCCTGGGCCTGCCTCGCGAGCGATCACAGGCAGTCGATCGGTAACCTGGAGCCAAGCCGCAAGACCGGGCGCTTCCGCAGTGTCCAGCGTGGATGCGATCCGGCCTACGGCTTTTGCAGCAAGGCCAACGAGATGCCCAAGCTCAGCCGGGCATTGCCCACGAACGATCAGCATGGGCGGCCTCGCCCCTGGCTTTGAAGCCAGGTGCGATCGAGCCAATACGGCCATCTCGCGCTCGGCGTCTTCGGCGACCAGCACCTTGGGTTGGGCAGTTTCCGAAACTCCTGGGGGCAGTGTCAGCTGTCCGCCGAATGCCGCAACCAGCCACGGTGGCATGTGCAAGGTTCGTTCGGGAAGAGCCACCTCTTCCTCGCCCCAAACAATCAGGCCGGCCTGCGCGGCCTTTCCGGCCCACAGGCCTGTGACCGTAAGGCCTTCGCAAGCGAAGATGGTGGCAAGTAAACCTGCCATGCAGCGTGTTCCCGCGACCGGAGCCTGAACCTGCGCGATCGCGCGGGCCGTTCCGGGATCTGCCTCGGCGGCGAAGATCAGCGCCGCTGCCAGCGCTTCGCCGGGTGAGAGGGATAGACGGCTCGCGAGGTCGTCGAAGCGCTTGGACTCGAAGGGAAGGCTCGGTGGAGTCCACCGCGTCTCGGCGGCAAGTTCGGCGAAGCGTGCCAGCGCCTTCGTGAGTATCTGCGCCTCCTGCGCGACTTGCGACGGGGCGTTCATTCGGAACCCGCGGCGGCAAAGTGATAGCGAACCGACAGTCCTAGCCAGTCGGTCCACCCGGGATCGCAATCCAGCGCGCGCCTGCGCAGGTTGAGATCGGCAGCGTCGAGCGGGAAGTGAATGTCGATCCTCTCCTCGCTCGTGGCGAGGCTGCCCGCGCGCGAGACCAGGTCATGTGTGCGCCGGTCCGCGGTGCGGCGCAGCCAGCGGTCCAGGCCGATTCGCCAGGTTGCGCTCCAGTCCGGTAGCTGCTCGTCCTCCTCGATAGGCGCGAACATGGCCAGGACCGGGTCATCCGCCGTGACGCGATGATGCAGCGCGACAGCCAGGATCAGACTTCTCCCGGGGTTCTCGCCAAGCATTTCCGTTTGGTCAGCAAGCCATTCGCGGAAACCAAGCCGTATGAGGGACGGAACGACCAGCCAGAGCCCTGCATGGCGGCTCGCGCGAAGGGCGCCCAAGCCGGAATGTTCGGAAAGCTTCTCCGCCCTAGGCTGCGGCGGATCGACCGGTTCACCGAAAGGAGCGGTTGCGCCTCGGTCGCGTAATGATTCTCGCCTCAAGACTGAATGGTGACTGTCGATCTGGCTGGGTTTCGCGCTATTGCGGGTAGCGGTTGAAGGGATGGACTGCTTGTCGGGTGACCTGAGGGCCTCCGCCAGGGATCCGGCTAGGCGGCCGGTAGCCGTCTTGCGCGTCGCTTGCGCAACCCTCTCCAGGAGCTGCGGTTTAAGCGAAAGGGCAGGCGAAACGCGGCGGATCCTTTCCTGCAGAATTGCACCAAAAACCCGTGTCTTCGCCGCTTCCGGCAAATCGGATCGTTCTAGCCTGGCCAACATCTCCCGCCACTGCAGGGGGAGGACAAGCGGCGTCAGCTTGACGGCAATCCGTTCGACAAGGATGTCCTCAACGATTGCGGACGAGGTCGTCTTGTTCGTGACTGGATCGATCGATGCGGGTACCGGGTTGCCGAACGGAGCATCCGGCACGGCAAGTGCCCGCTCGATTGCCTCAACCAGTCGGTCGGCATGCCCCGCTTCCACACAGGTCTCGGCTAGCTGCGCAAAGCGTGCCGCGTCATTTTGCGACAGGCATTCCGCCAAGGCGCAACGCAGCCACTCGTTCAGCGCCGCTCGGTTCCAATTCGGGATCGCAAGCTTCCAGAACCAGCCTTCTACAGGCTCGCCGGCGAGCAGTTTGCGCAGGAGAATCGCTTCGGCCTCGCCGCGGCTGGCGAACCAGACGCAATTCGCTAGGATCGCGGCGGGATTGCCGCCATGCATCGCGCCGGCGACGGCTTCCACCCAGCCGCGACGGACTGCATGCTGCCCTCGCGCCGGGTCCGTAACATGCCCGCTTACTTGCAAGCGCCGCACAAGAACCAGTCGCCCGTCGTCCCGCAAGGTGGTCTGAAGCGCGTCCTCGAGGGCGATTTTGTCCCGCACGCGATTCCCCGAAGCGCCCCGCTGGACGAGCTTGCATACAGAGACGGCCACCGTCGCTCTCGCCCTAACCTAGCGCAACTTCGTACCGGCCAGCTCGATGCGCATGGTCGGAACGATAGTCGTGATGGCTGCATGGAGACGCGTGATCCGCGCTTGTGCCAATCCGTCGGCGATGTCTTCCACCACCGCCTGCGAAACGATGCGGTCGCGATCGTCCCGGATCAGCGCCAGCATTCCCTTTCTCACGCGCCTGATGTCGAGTGCCAGCGGAAGCCGCCCGCCGATCCTGGCCGGCGCCGGCTCGACCAGCCGCGCCGGGATGATCCGGTCGACCGGAGAATGCGCGGCCATCAGCAGGCAGACGCGTATGAACTCGTTGATTGCGTCGCGGGCATCCTCGTTCTGCGAGTCGATTTGCGCGAATAGAAAATCGACTAAGCTTTGCTGCGTCCGCCGCAAGTCCGGGGGCACTTCCGACCAGCGCGGGAGCGCCGCCAGCGAATGAAGCGGCGCGGGGCGATCGAATTCGGACAACGTCTCCGCCCACGCCAGCCGGACTATCGGCGCGACCTCGCCGAAACTTTCTTGGAGGCACCCGCCCGTTGCGGCGATCGCCTCGAGCTGTTCGGTCGCCGCTCTGGCGATCTCCGGCTTGCGGTGGGTTCCAGCAATCAGGTCGCCCAGCGTCGCGATCGCCTTGAGCTGTGTTTGCGCTTCTCCGAGTGTCAGCCCCGGCAAATGGGTGAAGTTGATGCTCGCCACCGCAGTGCGGCGGCTCTCGACCTTGGTGCGGCCGACCGCCAGAGCCTGGTGTACGCTCCCGAGGAAGGACTTGTTCGCGGATATGGCGGCCAGAGGCGCGAACTGTCGGGGGACTATCGCCCGCTCGCGGACCCGCTCGATCGTCCTGCGGATCGGGTCGAGCCGGTCTATGCGCGCCACCATTGCAGCAATCCTGGGGAACCATGAAAGCGGCACCTCGCGCAGCAGCTGCACATACTCCTGGATCTCGTCCGGAATGTCGTCATGGCCGCGGCGGCAGGCGGCAATTGGTTCCTCGACCAGCCCCGACGAGCAGGAAATTACCGGCACTTCGTCGTGAATGTCGGCGCACCGCCTGCGCCGCCATGCGATGCCTCGTACCTTGTCTCGGAGCACTTGGCTTCGGCGCAAATTCGTCGCGTCGACTTGTGCCGCGTCCTCGTTGCGGAGGCGCTCGGCCGTGGAAAGGTCATGGCGCAATTCGGCCACGTCCGTGTCGATTTCCCGAAGATAGACTCTAGCCTCCTCCGCCGCGCCGAGGACATCGTCCTTCAGTTGAGCGAGCGAGGAAGCCAGCTCCTCGAACAGCGCCACCCGTCCTTCGACCAGCCGCATGATTGCGATGCTGTTGTCGATCGCCTCGACGGCAGCGGAGAAATAGTCGGCTTCGTGCTTGCCCTCCTGCGAAGCCGGCAGCGTGTCCTCGTCGATGAAGACCTGGGCGCCCTCCCGGCGTTGATCGGCCAGCAGCTCATCGAGACTCGGCACATCGCCGGTTTTCGTTTTGTGGTGGAAGCCCGCAATCGGAATGTCGCCGAGCGCGATGCCTCGTGGCCGTCCGGTGGTTCCGCCGGACAGACTCGCCAAAGTGCGGATGACGGCGGCCTTGCTGCCAATTGCATATTGCAGCGCCTCCACAGCTGGCTGCGGCTTCAGGCGTTCCGCCACACTGACGGTGCGCTCGACCAGACCGGCGATTGGTATCTGCCGCTGGACATCTATTGCCTTGTAGCGGTCCAGCCGCCGGTCAAGAGCGACAGCGGCGATGCTGTGCGGGCGGAGCAAGGTTGGTGTCTTGAGAACGTCCGGGACAATTGCAGCGCCGCCCGCCAGGCTCGTACCAGCCGCGAGAACCGTTCGCGCGGTCGGCGCCGCCGCTGCTGCTGTCATGGTCGTACTCGATCGGGCCGTCGACATGAACAATGGAGTTGCCGACATTGCGGGCAGGAAGGCGGTGAAGGTTGGCGTGGGAGCGGGAGTAGCGACCCTGGCAATCGCAGTATGCTCGATGTTGAGCGTCATCAACTCGGGTCTGAAGGTGGGCCTGCTAGGCGGAGGCGTTTCGGCAGGGGGGGGAGACGTGTCGCCGATGACAAAGGAGCCGGCCTTCGCATCGCGTTTGATTGCCTGTTCGAGGAAGCTGCCGATCTTCTCGCTTGTCGCGCGCGCGCCTTCGTTGCGCTTGGCTAGATCGGCCAGTGCGGGAGAGGTGACCAAACGCGAGGCAGCGTCGGCGCCGAGCATGATTTGGCGCACTCGATAAATGTCCGAGCGAGCGCGAACGAAGCCGAGATCGATAGCGTCGTTGGTTGCCTTGAGCCGGGCGTCCACGGATTTGAGGAAGTATTCGATCCCGTCCTCGTCCACCGAATCGAGATCGGCTTTGAGGAATGGTTGCGTCCAGCGGTCGCGAAAGGCATCCAGCGCCGCCGCCCTTCGTACATCGTCCACCAGCATTGTCCCGAAATCAGGAACTTCGATTTTTTCTCGACCGGGCACGACCTGCCACGGCCAGCCGGCCTGTGAACCGTCGACGGTGAGGGAGGCGCCGGCAGGCGCGTCATCGGCCAAGTAAGTGAAAATCTGCCCCGATCGGTCGAGCTTGCCGAAAGACGCCCATTCGACATCGCCGCCTCGCTGCGTGAATTCGACCGAATGGATCGTGAAGCCCGCCAACGTGCCGCCCTTGGAGTCCCAGACGGCTTCGGCCGGCACTTCCATCCGGACCCAGTCACCTTCTTGGGGCAAGTCGCCGATCCGTCGAGCTTGGAGCCCTTGCGCCTCGGAGGCGATCGGCATGACGTCGGGATCGCCCCAAAAGACGCCTTTCTCGAACTGCGGCGCCCCGGACGATTGCCGCTCGGTGCCAAGACGTAGTGAAAAGCCGGTCATCCGGGAGGAATCATGTATCCGCACCCAGAACCAAATACGGTCGCCGCCCGATACGCTCAGGGTGGCATTGGCGCGGATCACTTCATGCGAGCGCTTGGCGCTAATCTCCGTGAAGCGGCGCGTTTGCGTTACTTCCACGGGCACTTGAACATACGGCTTCGGGCTGTTCTCTTCCAAGGGAAGATCGGAATCCTGCCAGCCCGGCACTAGCCCCGTCACAGTCTCAAGCAAGCGATCGTGGCGACGACGCGCCATCTGCCGGCGGATCAGGGCCTCCGTGCGCGCTTGGCGCAATTCGCGAATGGCAATGCCGAATCGCCGGTCGGGCATTTCGGTTTGAAGTAAGCGCGGTTCGTAGAACTCGTCCGGAACCGGGACGAGCAACTCCACTGCGTCGGGGTCGCCGCGTTCGATCGGAGCTAGCCCGGCCGCTTCGGCCAGCGCAAGGTCGAGGCTGCTATGGGCCACCGGCGCCGCGGCGATCTCGAACCCACCGGGGAAGAAGTGCTGCTTTCGCAAATACGGGTCGAACATCGCAGCAGGAAGCAGGCCGACCGGCGGAAGTCGTTCGAAAGTCGCCTGCAGCGTTCCGGAATCGAAACTCGGCGTTTGGGCGAGCTGCGTGATGAATTGATCGAGCCGCGCCTGCCAGAGTCGGTCGTCGCCGGCGGCAAGCCCGGACTTGCAGCGGGCCCGCGGCATTCCTCCACCCCGGACCACTGCGTGCCGGTCGACGAAGGCCAGTCTCCAGTCGTCCTCGAAACCGACTAGCGCGAGCGGGACTCCCCAAGCTTCCCACGGGTGGCCCACATCGGGGTCGAGCAGCGGCTCTACAGCGAATACCGCATGCGCCAGCCGATTGCGCCAGGCCGCTCCGCGCGGCGGCAAAGAATAGTCCGGCCCTCCGTCCAGCGAGACTATTTCGCTCGGCCAGAGGTAGAGCGCGAGCCGCATGCCGTCGATCCTTTGGAGGTCGACATAAGGATCGTCACGTGGGTCGGGACGGCAGTCGTCGAGCGGCCGGCCAATGAGCTCGGCGGAGACCGGCTGTGCGATGATGACCGCGAT
Organism: uncultured Gammaproteobacteria bacterium; assembly: GCA_964402835.1. GTDB lineage: Bacteria > Pseudomonadota > Gammaproteobacteria > Natronospirales > JAIVGZ01 > JAIVGZ01. The sequence continues at coordinate 22,724 of CAYODZ010000009.1, forward strand.
CCGCGGCAGCTCGTCCGCACCATCGACTTCGATCGTTTCCGCAAGGCTGGCGCCGATCTTGCGCGGCAATCCCGGCCGCAGGCGGGCCGCGGCGCCGGCGAACCCGAAGCCTTCCTTCTCTCCGACTTCCGCATCGCCGGACGCATCGACGCGGCCGATCACGGGAAGCCGGCCGATCGGCAGTCGTACCGTCCTTCCCACCGAAATGTCCTCGCCGCTGCGGGCCAGCCCGACGCCGGGTTCGAGGCGGATGCGAGCCGCATCCGGAGCCGCGCCCAACGCGTCGGCTTCGGCCATCAGCTCAAGTCCGTCGACGACCCCGGAAGTGAGCGACAGACCATAGAGGCGCTGCATGCCCGAGCGCAGCGCTTGCTCGGCCGTCATCGCCTTGTCCGACAAGGCTCGCCCGGGGAAAGCGTGGATCCGCCGCCTCCACACATCGGGAAGCGACGGGCGCATCGGCGGATCGATGCCGATTACGTGCTCGTCTGTGAAGCTGCGGTCGATCTGGTTGGTAACTTCCATTGAGAAATATCCTTCCGCGCAGTCAGTCGACCTTGGCGAGCAGCCCGTCGATATCTTCCGCCTCCTGCTTGTCAGCGGCCGTCTTCACCAGCGTCGCAAAGTCGCCGACGCTTTCTTCGGGGAGCTTCCGAAAAGCGAGGTCAAGGGCGAGTGCCCGGCCAGATTCACCCAGCCAGACCGCGTCCTTCACGGACGGCCATTTCTCGCTAAGCACGTCGCCCAGGCGCGCGAGACCCTCGCCGAGGCGCGGATCCGCATAATCCTGCGCCACATCCATGACCTCGGATTCGCCTAGCTTCAACTCGGTGTCGGCGCGGGCGTTTGTCGTCAGCCCCGCCCCTTCCGCCGCGGCCACCCGATTCAGTCCGGCCCGTACCGCCGAGAGTTCTGTGCTCGCCGGCTGGCGCGACAGCAGATCGGGCCGAACCGAAGAAGTGGCGGTCATGCGGCTCAACAAAGCCCGGTTGGTCAAGGCGGACCTGGCGAGGGCTGGCCGAATGCCGGTCACCGCGCCGAGGGGGACACTCACAGACGGAGAGGCAGGCACCGGAACTTCGACTGCCGGCGCTGCAGGTGTAATTGCGATGTCGTCCGGCATCGGAGGCAAGTCCGCCGAGATCACCTTCTCCACGTCCGCGATTACCGAGGCGGTCAGGATGTCCGATCCCGCTATGCCCGGGCTGGAAAGCAATGACATCAGTCGGGCCGTCGCCTGCGGTGTCGCGTCGCCGTTTATCTTGGCCAAGCGGCGGGACAGCTTGAGTCGGTCGATCTTCTCGTTGACGACTGCGTTCAAAGTGACGTCATCACCGCTCACTTGAACCGCCGACTTCTCAACCAGGTGTTGAAGCGCGATCGAACGCCGCCGGACATACCAGGCCAGCGGCACCCCGCCGGGACCCGGCGGCATTGCGGAAATTGCTTCCGCAAGAGCCGCTTTCCACGCCTTCAAGCGCAACTCGCCCACCTCGTCGCTCGAGCCGTTCCCGCGCGGCCCCATCGCGATTCGGCTGCGCCGTTCCAACATGGCCGACACCATATCGAAGGCGTCGCCCGCCTTGGCCGATGCCGTGCCCTCTCCGAGAGTGAGGCGATCGCTTTCAAGCATGGTTCGGATCCTGCGAAAACGCGTGCGGTCGACCGGTATGCAGATCGTCACGCCGGTCCCTTCCAGCTCCTCGGCTCGGGCAGAAAGGTCGATCGGGGGAAGGGTCAGTGACTCTTCGACGAGGGTCGGTATTTCATCCGCCGGCACAAAGGCGAGATCCGCCTTAACGGCTGGGGGAAAATAGGATTGGATCAAGCCGAAATCGTCTGCCTGAACATTCGGCAGCGGGAACTGGCCAGCGGACGGCAGGAGCGCAAAGAATGTCGATGCTGGGAAGTTCGTTCCAATGCCCCTGGCGGACGCCTCCTCCAATATGTCGGCCAGATGATTCGAGTGCTGCGTCAGGAATGCCTCGGCCAGCGCGCGCGGACGATTGGTCACGCCGACATGGAGTCCTGAATCGAGGCCCGTTTCCCGGCGCACCATCGCAGTGTCGATCCAGCGTATGGTGCCGCGGTCGACCGCCAGCATTGCCAATGGCAACGCATCCTGCGGCATGGCTCGCCCCGATCCGGCGAAGATTGCCCGTGCCACTCTCCGCCGGGCATCCTCGAGGTCGCTCGCACCTGCCGCGTCGGGATAGGGGATCAGCGTGATGGCCGATGCCTCGATGATGTCGCCGTCCTCCACCGTTCGGTGGCCGCTGATGCTGCGCGGGTAGGCGGCGATCGGATTGGCGGTGAATTCGACCGGCCGGAGTGCGAGTATGTACAGGCCGCTGCGGCGCCCGAGCGGCACGCGCGGTTCGTCGCCGAGACCAAGCGCGGCGTCCAGCTGGCGGTTCGTCGGCAGGTCGAGGAGCGGCACCTGGCGACGCTGCGTCAGCATTACGAGATCGCCCGATCCGGTCAGTCCGATACCCGGCTCGATGAGCAGCGTCTCGCCCCGGTCGATCGCCCGCTCCTCAACTTGGAGACCGGTAATCACCCCCGCCCCGCCGGCCCGCGCCATGTCGGCCTGGCGCTGCCGGATATAGTCCTGGTCGCGCGTGAGGTCGGCTCCTGTCAGGAACCTGCCGTCGAAATAGCGTGGTCGCCGGCGAAGTCCGTCGAGAACGAGTGGATCCTGGACGAAGCGATCCTCGATCTCTTGGCGCGTGAGTTGCGCCTCGACTGCCCCCTTAGCTTCGGCAATGCGGATGAAAGCGCGCTCTTCGGGCTGGTCAAGCTTGGGCATGGGCTGTCTCCTCACGGTTCGCTGAGCGGGACGACGCGGGGCTCGGCGCCGAGCCACTTGCCGGGCATCCAGATGAACGGGCGCATCCTGTTGTCGACATGGACCCGCTCGGCGAGGTCGAGCTTCGGCCGCACTTCTATTGGCGCGTCTGCCGCGATTTTGACCGGAATTGCGACGCGCGCGAGAAAGACGGCGCCCGGATCGCGGCCGGTCACATGCTCGGCAAGCGGGGCGAGCTCTGCCGCCACGCCTTCGTGCTGACCGAGACCATAGCTGCCGAGCACCGCCTTAAGCTGGTCCTCTTTGGAGCCGGGGGATGAGGGCCAGTGGTTCTCAGGCTCGGGGATGGCGCCTGGCGGCCCTTCAGCCCTCAGCACCAGCTCGAATGAAGGCTGCTCGGACAACCGCGCGGGGACCAGTGCGTCGAGCGCGTCGAAAGGTCCTTGAGCGAAACTTGGGGTCCGTCCTCGCGCGCAATCGTCGAGCGAGAGAAAGAGGTCAGCGACCACGGCGATCTTAACTGGTGTCCGCGGCTTGCGCTGAACTGCTGCTCGAAGGTCGCCCGTCTTCTGCGCGGCGAACCAGTGCGCGAGGCGGATGCACCATGGTTCGATTACTTCGATCATCCGGCCGTGCCGGTCTATCGCAATCCCCGCATTCACCCGCATCTGGAGGTCGTTGTCTTCGGTCTTAGGAGCACCGACGGCGAGGCCGGCGAGGGTGCCGTGCCCGAGCAGGTAACGCAGCGCCGCGGCCAGCCGAGAACGATGATAGGTCTGCTCGGCGCGGAAGTCCTCGGCAGACAAGAGCACCCCGGTGGCGTAGTTGACTCTCTCGGCAGAGGGCCCGTCGAGCAGCGGGTCGGGTGCTATCATCTGATCGAGCGCATCTGGCTGGTTGGGCATAGCTGATCTCATCTATCTGCGCGGGTCGCGAGGCCTGATGGGAGTGATGATGCGGCGATCGACGCGGGTCACGACGCGCGGATCGATCCTCGTCCTGCCCCCTCCTGACGGAGTGGGTGTGGGTGTCGGCGGCGCCGTGACGGTGACGTCCAAAAAGGCCGGAGAGCTGACAAGCCCGGCCTGGTCTATCACTTCGAGCTGGAAGCGATGGCGGCCCGGCGCGAGACGATTGTCGACCTTGAGCAGGGGGGACTTCTGCGTCACGGGTTCGCCGGGATTGAGCCGCGCCATTGATGTCAGCCCTGACCAAGCATGGTGAAGCGGTACGACTTCACCTTTCCGGGAGGCGTGTCGGTCGAGCGCAGCCCGGAAAGGATGAAGCTCTCCCCGACGGATACCTGCGGCGTGATCACAACCTTATCGGCATTGACCATGTCGAGCACCGCAGTCGGACGTTGCGTGTCCTGGACAATCACGTCGATCACTGCGGGATCGGATTCGTTGCCGGCATCGTCGATCACCACCAGTTCGAAACGGTGGCGGCCTGGCAACAGGGGTTTGTTCTTGTCTACGTCGACCCGAACCATCGGATCAGCCTGCACGACAGGCACATTCGGCTTAAATTCGGGCATGCTATCGCTCCTTTCCCCACATCCAGATGTAACGCTCGATCCGACGGCGCGATGAAGCTTCGCTGGCTAGTGCGCTGAGAGTGAACGAGCTTCCGGCCCAGACCTCGCGCGGTCCGTCGGCGTGGGCGCGGGGCGGTAGCGAGATCGGCCCGTCCGCCCGTCCATCGAGCCGGCCGGATCCGGCGACGACTTCGCCCGATCCAAGATGGGTGCGGTCGACGCGTGCTCGCCTGCTCGGCGGTGCATCGGCGAGATAAGTGTCGAGGCCGAGCAGGGAGGCGGCGCCGACGATTAACGGGCCGCGCGCATGCAGGACCTGCGCCTCCACATGCGCCGGTATCTCTTCGTTCACGATGTCAGCCAGGCGGCGGAATTCGGTCTCGTCCTCGACGCCACGGACAAGCACGAGCACGCGCCATGCAAGACGGGCGTAGAAGCGCTCCACGGCCTCGCGGTTGCCGATGGCCGTGTCGATTTCTGGCCGGTAGAGGGCGAGCAGTTCATCGCGCGCGACATCGCCGAGGATCATTGTATCGCCGACGAAGCTATTTCCCGACGCAGCCATGCCGAGCGTCAGCGGATCCTCCTCATCGGCAAGATCCGCGCCGAGAATGGTGGCGAAGGTGCGGCGCAGGCGGAATCCCTCGATGACGACGATATCGCCGCGCGTCACCGCGCCGCCGGAGAGAAAGATACAATTGCCCCCGACCTCCACCGCCAGCATCAGCGCGCGGATAGATCGATCGCCTGCCCTCGCGATCGCCAGTTCGCCTGGGGCAGGGAGTCTGCGACTGCGATCCAGCCGTCCGCCCGTGATCATGCGGGCTCCCGTCGCCAGTTCCAGCGCCGCTAGCAGGCCGCCGCAGGTTCCACCGAGGGACGCTGTGTGCGGAGCTGACAGGAGGCGCTGGCGCAACTGTTCGATAGACTCGGCATCGCGCTTTTCGATGCCGATCCATTGCCCAATCCATGGCAGGGCAAGATCGGGCGCAGTCGCCGGATCGGTCATTTGCCACGAGCTGGCAATGCGCCCCTCGAGCGCCGTCAACAGGCCTTCGTAGCTATGGAGGAAGCGCTCCATGAAATCATGCGGCGTGGCGAGGCCGGGTACGGCGGCTGCCTCGCCGGCAAGCGTTTCGCTGTAGAAGGCGGGCAGGTATCGGTCGCGCCATGACCGGCGCTGGCCATAGATACGCAAGGCTGCCACTTCCGGCGATGTACGGCTGTCACCCCGCAAGGAAAGGGCGACCCAAAGATAGCGGCCTTCAACCCGGCGGACCTTTCGGCCTGCATGTTGAACAAGGCATTCGAACAAACCCGCCTTGCCCGGGCGCTGTGGACATTGCAGGAGTGGCGGCGCGTTAGCGATCTCGCTGTGTTCGGCGAGCCAGGCTGCGACCGGCACACCCACCTCCGCGGACCGCTCAGTTGCCGGCAACAGCATGTGCCGCGCCCAGGCGGGATCATCCGAATCAGCAGGCATGTTGGGCGGCGCCTCAGCGTCGCTTGCCAGCAAGTTAAGTTCAATTGAACTTCCCTCAGCCAGTGCTGCTTCGGCAAAGATTCGATGCCAGATGCAACCTGCCACCCTTCCGTCGATGGGGCCAATCAGCACAGTTCCCTTCCGCGCGAAGGCGTCGCCGGAAAGCGCTCGGAGCGGCCTGACGCCGTCTGGCGAAGTAGCACCCGGCGCGGCTGTCAGATGGTGCGGGACCTCGTTCGAGGAATTGCAGAAGCCGCCGCCCCAAAAGTCTCGCAGTGGGTAGGTTCGTCCTTCCGGCGGGAGCGGCTCACCCGGGCGGGCGGCACCTTGGAAGCGGTACACATAGGCCTGTGCAGCAGGCCTTTTATCATTGCTCGCCAGGACCGCGACGCGATCCTCGCCAACCCAGGCGAGCGAGTAAGGGAACCGCAGCCCAGCCAGCCGGAACTGCTCGGCGAACCGCAGTCCATCGAAAAGCAGAAGGCATGCCTCCTCGCCGCTTTCCCAAGCGAGCAGGGCAAGGCGACCAGCGCGAGAGGTTGCCATTGCAACGACGTTCAGCGCATTGCCAATGGCGGGATGCTCGATTGACTCAAGGCGGGGCGGGTCTGGATTGAGTTCGGCGGGTCCGAACCTGTCCGGTGCCGCCTCGCGCAGTCGTTCGAAGCGGAGCGGCATGCCGGCAATGCGCATCAGCCGCCGCGCGGTACGGTCCAGCGCCCATCCTCCCCCCTCCGGTATAGGTGCCAGCAGGTCCGCCGAGAGGTCATCGTGCCGGGTTTCGACATCAGTCCAGCGCTCGCGCAAATCGTGCCAGAGCACAGCGCCGTCACGGGCAACATAGACCACATCTTCTGCCCCCAGCATCATGTCGCTGGGTGAGACCGGAGCGACCCCGGACAGGGGAATCTCGATTGCTCCCGGCAGGAAGCCGCTGGCATCGATCCGGTGCTCCGGGATGTTCCAGTAGGCGAAGCTGCCGTAAGCGTCGGCGATAGGCGAGGGCTGGCTGACCTGTTGCCGGGCGAACAGTTCGTCTTCTTCCACTTCCGGGACGGCCTGCTCACTGGCCAGGCGGAGATGGCCGGTTCGCTCCACGATCGCGAGATGGCGGGCGATGCCGTCCGCTTGCGCATCGGGTGCAAAGCCGAAATCCGCGGGCCCTGTGATGAGGCGGAAAGGCAGGCCATTCACATCCAAGTGCAATCCCCCTCCATCAGCAAAGCTCGGGAACGATTGGCACGGCAATCCCGTTTTCCGACACTTCCGGCATCGGCGTGAGTCGCGAAGCCGCAGATGATCCCTCCCCCACCGCTAGCGCAGCCAAGTCAGGCAACTGCCATTGTTCGAGCGGCAGGATGGCGCGGCCAGTCGAATCTTCGGGAACACTTGCCCATGCGCCCGAGGGCTTGAGCGTGAATAGCCGGACGGGGGCGACGGCCCGAGTACCAGGAACGCGGGCGATCGCCGTTTCGATCAGCCTGTCGTCGATCGCACGGCCAAGCGGCCAGCCCTGGCCCGCCGGCCCGCCCGGCGCCAGCGGCCAGAGATGGAGGCGGATTGCCTCTCTCACTGCCGCCAGCACCTGGTCCCGTTCGGCTGGATCGATCAGTTCGACCGCCGCGCTCACGCCGATTGGGACATATTCGGGACCGATCACGTATAGCTCAGTGCCGATCGGGCGGCGTGGCTCGAGCCAGCGATGGACGCTCTCCAGCATCGGCCGGTCGGGGCGGGGGATTGGTGGACTCGTCCCCTGGCGCGCCGGAATAACCATGACGGAAACGACTCCCGGCAGACCTCCGCGCCTTTGATGTGGCTTGAAATGTTCGAGTACTTCCACCCTGCCGACGGCCTGGCCGGGCGTGGTGATGGCGAGCGTCACAAAGTCGGATCGGGTGACCGCCCGGTTGCCGTGCCGCAATTCGGCAGGAATGCGCCGTTCGGCCTGGTCGAGCGTTTCGGCGTCGGCGCCACCGGACATCGGCAGCGGCTGGTTGGCCTTCAGTCGCGGGGCCGGGGGCGGCGCGCTCACGGATTTGATCGCGCCTGCGGGGACATTGCCGGCAGCCCCACCACCCGCGCGCATGTAAGCCACTTGTATTGCGCGGCCCACCGCGGGAGCGGCGCCGTTCACGCCGTTCCCGAAGCGAATGAGACCAGCCTCGGAATCGAGGCTGTAGGCCTGCTCTCCGGGCCCGGCCATGGCAATGTCCGGCAGCTGGCGCCAGGTCCTCAATCCCTCCGCCTGCTCGACCTCGACCAGGAGTGAGCCGGCCTCGACCTGCGTTTCACCGAGCGAGAGCTCCTGTCCCGAGAGGCCGGTGCCAGTGCCAATCTGACGTCGTCCGAAGCTCTTGCGCTGGGTGACTGGAACGGCGTTGATGCCAGCCCATTTGAGGCGCCAGGAATCGAGCCGCGTCGCCTCATTGGGGCGCACACGGATCCAGCCAAGCAGTCGGGAAGCCGTCAGGGCATCGTCGATCCGTGGGGGACGGTCACCCACGCCGGCATCGATGAATCCGAGGACATCGTTGGACGGGGCCCCGAAGTCGTCGCTACCAGGAAGCAGCAGTCGGGCGACGCCAGTGCGGGTCAGGCCTTCGGTCCCATCCTCCAACACCTCGAGCGGGAGGTAATCCGTCCCGTCGCCGCCGGCTGCGGAGATTTCCCAAACATGTGGAATCGGTGAGCGGGCAGTGATCGATTCCAGGCCGTTCGCCGGCTCGATGTAAGGTGCCAGCCCTATCGAGAGCGCCACACGGCGATTTGAATCCCCTCCCGCCAGTGCCTCGCGCACGGCGCGCTTCACCGCCTCTTCCGGTCCGGGCGCCAGCATTGCGAACCACAGACAATTGTCGATGCTCTGCTCGATGATGTCGAAGCCGTCGCGATGTGCGGCACCGCCCCCAAAACAGGGCGTGGTGACGTAGGCGACGGCGTCGCCCTCGAGTCCGTAAAGCTCCTTAAGGTCTCCCAGGAGCGTGTTGATTCCTTTACGCTCCTCATTGTTCGGCGGGCGCTTGACATAGGCGCGGCCTTCGATCGGCAGGATGGTGAGTTCGCTGTCGAGCTCGAAGTGGACCGGCTTGGCGATTGGGTGGCGGCGCGGAATAGTTAGACTTCCGGTTGCCTTCACATCGTCTATGCTCACCTGGACCAGTCCCTTGGCGGGCTCGGCCGGACGGAGAGGACGGCCGAGCAGGCGCAAGAAGGCAAGCCGCTGGCGCTCGGGAATCAGGTTGGCGCGGTAGAGAATAGTGTCGCCCATCCAGGCGAACAGATCGATCAACGTGCGACCGGGGTCACCCTCCCGCAGATCGGTCCATTCGGGCGTATGGGCAGGGACACGGCGCAGCATGTCCGCGACGAGGTCGTTGAACCCCCGGTCATCGAGTGCGGGCGGGCGAATGGGCATCAGGCGCCTGCAACCGGCACGGCTACGGATATTGCTGTTGCGATACCGATTTGGCGGATGCGGTATGCAATCGTCACCTGCAGCACTGTAGGATCGGCAGTGGAAGCGACCTCCACTCTGTCGAGTTGAATGCGGGGCTCGTACGCGCGGACATGGGCGGACATGCGCCGCTGCAATTCGCTGCGGGATCCGGCGCTGTTCGGCATGTGGATGGCCTCTTCGAGCCCCGCTCCGAAATTCGGGCGCATCAACTGCTCGCCCGGCGAGGTTCGCAGGATCGCCTCGATGCGCTGTCGAACCGAGGTTTCCAGGTCCGGATAGGTGAGCCGCCCCCGCTCATCGGGCACGGGCAGGAGCGGCCAGCATAGCGGCGGGCGGAATTCCGCGCCCCGGTCGGAGGTGAGGACTGGGCCTGTCATCAGCCGCCTCCCCCTCCGTCATCTGCCGGAGGCGGTTGCGGGATCGGGATGCAGATCTTGATGTAGAGCAGCCAGCGGAAGATGATGTCCAGCAGTGCCAGAAAGATGTTGAGCACGATGAACGCGCAGATTGTGATGTAGGGAATCGAAAAGCTGCACAGCCAGCCGATACCCGGGCCGGCAGTGGAGCCTTTGCCTTCCGAAAGATCCTTCGGATTTCCGTTCAGGAGATTGGCGATCTCGGGGGGCATCGAAAAGGCGACCGAGGGCTTGGCCTTTTTCAACTTGCTTAGCTCAGGCAGGCTGATGGTGGTTCCCGGACCCTCGCCGTCCCACCAAGGCGCGATCCGGAACGGTTCGCTCTCGATGCTCCAGACAAACTTTTCCGGGCAATCTTCATGCCCGGTTACCCGCAGGAATCCCAGCACCACATACTGACTGCGGTCGTCGGCGAACTTGGGCTGAGCGGGCGCATGACGGGAATGCTGATCGGATAGGCAGGCGAGCGCCGCTTGGACGATCTGCCCGGCCTTCGCGCGGTCGATTCTGGGCCATGACAGCGGCATGCGAACGCCCGTTGCGTTCGGCTCGCCTGCGAGCAGGATCTTCGAAGCTTGGCGCAGGAAACTGACCGCATCGGTCGAACTGGTGACCCGACCGTCGGCTGTCTCGTCGGTCGCAAGTTCGACCGAGCCCAGCAACCTTCGCAGGTCTTTCGCCCCCGCGCCGTTGCCGAACAGGTCGAGCTCGGCGGTGCATTGATGGAGGAACTTGCCGAAGTTGTAGAGCCGGCGGTTACTCTCGCGAGTCTCCGCAGAAAGGACGTTCCATCTGGCCGAAAGGAGGTCACCGCTTCGAGGAAGAAGGGCGCGGCGGCTGCGGTACTTGAAGTATAACGAAAGGTGCCCGACCAGCTCCCGTGTTTCCGCATCCCCGAGAGCGAGGAAGTCGATGCGCGGAGGGGGCTCGTCGCTCAGTTCCGAGCTGACGATCGATATCGGCGCGAACAAGATCGTCTTGCCGACCGCCTGGCAGACATCCGGAGGGGCCGTGAACAGCGTTTGGACCGTTTCCTCGTATGGCAGGGCAATCTGGCGGCTGGAGGCGATGATGTTGCGCAGGGCGGCATTGGCGGAATGGACTGCGCCGGCGCGCTTCGGGTCGGGATCGCATTCGGGGTCCAGGATCGCCTGCCATCCCTTGATCGCCTGGCTGGTCTTGAACCATCCGAGCCGGGCGGAGCCCCTGCGCCGGCGGATCACGAGGCCGGCGCTTTCGATCCGCTCCGGGTCGAGGCGCGGCGAACCGGGCTGGCTGCAGCAAGCCTCGAACAAGGCGAACTGAAAACGGCGATGAAGCGGCTGTGCGAGCTCGAGCAGTCCGTCAGAACCCGTGCGCGCCCGCCTCAGCCCCGCAATGCGGCTTTCCCAGTCGAGCGCCTTCAGGTGGTCGAATAGCGCCGGGACCGCCTGTTGAGCGGATATGGTGGCGATGACCTCTCGCGCTTCGCCATTGCCGAGCGGACGCAGCGACACTTCGTGCAGCGGGGGCGGAGGCATTCGCTCTTGCATCCGCCGGCGGGCTGCCGGATGCAGTTCGGCCAGGCTCACCATACGTTCCCCGCGCCGGGAGTGTAGGATGGCGACATCACGCTGTTGGTGATCAGCATGTCGCATTGGAGGATGCCGGACACCGAGGTGAACGGCGCGTCTATCTGGACGAAGGGCGCGCTGACCTTGACCATCGCCGAGCCGCTGATCTCGACCTGGCTCGCGGAAGAGATCTTGATCCCGCTCGTCGAGAGCTTGACCGTCTCGGTGTTCGTCTTGAGCTTGATCTCCCCGCCACCGCTGTCGGTGATCCTCGCCTTAACGCCGGCGGGTGTCTCGATCTCGACCGTTTCCTGCCCCGCGCCTTCCTCGACGATGGCGACGCGCGTGCCATTCTTGCCGGTCATGGTCCATCGGTCGACATTTGACCCGCCGAGCTGCTCGGGCGGCGCGGTGCCCCCGTTCCACAGGTTGCCGATGACGACCGGCGCGCCCGCGTCACCGGCTGTGAAGGCGACGAGCACTTCGGTCCCTACATCGGGAATAAAAAACGCGCCGAAATTGTCGCCTGCGAAGGGCACCGCGACCCGGGCCCAGATGGTCGCTTCGGCTTCCGGATCGATCGCCGGCAGGTGGACCTTCACGCGTCCGAGCGACTGCGGGTCCTGCACGTCGACGACCAACCCGAGATGGACCCCTGCCCGCCAGGCTTCGGCGACGGCATAGCGTCCCTTGGCTTGCAGGGCGTCGGTCACGAGGCCTCCTTCAGATATGCGCATTCGGCGAGGAAATCTGTGAGGTAGCCATTGTCCTGGTCCCAGCGGTGGACGGCCTGGCGGACCGAGAACTGGTTGGCGAACATCGGGTTGACCCCTTCGAGCTGGACCCAGCTGCCCACGCGGAGGCTGGGGTCCCCCTGGGCGGTGCAGTCGAGCTGGACGAAGCTCCGCGCCCGCTTCTCGCCTTCGATCCGGGCAAGCAGGGCGGCGTCGCCGTCGGTAAGCGGGCCGCTGCGGCCGCAGTGCATTGCGACGGTGCTGAGCTTTTCCTCGAGGATTTCGGGGCCGCTGCGCCCTTCGCCGGGCCCGAAGCCGGACGAGGCCTCCTCGCTTTCGACTGTTTCGCCCGTCATGGGATCGAAGCTCGCCTTGCGAATGGTGGAAACCTGCTCGGCAATGTCGGCGGTAATGCGGGCGGCAAGGATGTTGTCGCCCATCGTGAGCGTGACGAGCGAGCGCTGGTCCATGCCGACGCGGCCGATCTGAAGCCCGTCGGCGACGACCTGCATGTCGCAATCCAACAGCCCGAGTATGCGGCGCAGGAAAGCGAGGTCGGTCTCGTCGGCCTGCATCCAGTCGCGCGCGGTGGTGTCCACGCCGTCGCGCACTTCGGGCGTGAGACCGAAGTCGGAGGCCAGCTCGCCCACGACGTCGCCTAGCGACATTGCCTCGAAGAGCTTGGTCCGCCTCCTGCGGCGGGCAGGGAAGAGACGGTCCTCGGCAAGGATCGTGAATAGCGGCGGCGCGCTTTTGCAGATATCGCTTTCGATCGCCGTGACCTGGCCGTCGAATATCTCCCCGGCACCCGTCGTCGCCGGCCCGGCGAAGACCCGCACGCCGACCCCGATCTGGAGCGGCGAACCGCTGTTGGCGGCGAAATCGCTCCCCGAGCCCGTCGGGATGGAATCGACGAAAGCCAACTCCAGACTGGAGAGACCGCCGAGTGCCTCGTGCATGCGCATGCGATCGAGGTTGGCCGCGAGCATCGGGAAGCTCTGCCCATCGACCTCGATGGTCGGCGCTGTCGCGTGGAGGGGGGAGGGATCATGCAGCGCCATATCAGTCCGCCCACAGCCTTGCCCGGCGGGCACCTTCGCGCCGCAGAACCGTAAGGATCTCGTCCGCGCCTGTCGTATGCGGCTGCTCCGGCGCTGCAGAGGCGGACGTTCCCTCCGCTTCCCTGTCGGCGGAGGGACGATGTTCGACTTCTGATATGACTACTGCCATCGCTCCCTCACTCGCTCGCCGTCGATGTGTAGGACCAGGATTGCGCGACCGACGTGCCTCCGGCGATCGCGCGGCCGCTCAGGTCGAAGGTGGCGTTCGCGGTCGGAACGCTGGGCGGCGGCAGCAGCCGGTTGACCTTGAAGTCGGTCGACGGGAGACGCGTGCCCGAAGATCCGCCGAGGCCTGCGAACGCCCCGGCGCTGGCGCTGACGCCCGCGCTTGCGGAACCTGTCTGAACCGAAGACGAAGTGGTCGCGAACTTGGAGAATGAGGCGAACGCTCCGCCTGCCCCGATGCCCGCTCCCGCCGAGGCGGAGAAGCCCGCCGATGCACCGAAACCCGCGGATGCGCCCGCGCCGATTCCCGCGCCCGCGCCGATGCCTCCTCCCAGGCCCGCACTTGCGCCTGCTCCGGCGCCTATCCCGCCGCCCGCCCCGATGCCCGCACCCGCCGCCATGCCGACGCCGACGCTGGCGCCGAGGCCGGCCCCGGCGCTGATACCGCCGGAAAGCTTGAAGCCCGCTGCTGCCTGGAGGCTCACGCCCGCTCCGGCCGCAACGCCTCCTCCCGCCATTGCGCCGCTGCCTGTCCCGGCAAAGGCGCTCGCCCCCGCGAACGCACCTGCGCCGGTGCGCATGTTCTCGACGCCGTTGAGCGCTGCGAGACCGCGCCCGGTTGAGCGGTCGCCACCCGATTGCGATGCCGCGGTAAAGACCCGGTCGCTGTCGAGCGCCTCGGGCATTGGCACCATGTCGAGCGCGCGCGGCAGGTCGTTGTTCTCAAGATAACCTTCAATGTTGGTGTACCGGCCGTTGACGAACTGCTCGATGTTGCCTTTGACGCTGACCTGCATCGTCGAGCGAAGCGGCGTGCCGTCGCTGCTCCAATACTCGATCGTCTCGTTCAGCGATTCGACGTAGCCGCGATAGAAGGCCGTGCCCCAACTGAGGGTCACGAGCGGCAGGTCGCGCTGCGGCTCTTCGTCGGAGCCGTGGTTCTGCTCCGCGGCAGCGCCGCTCGCGGTGGCAATCGCCGCCCAGCGGAGCGGCCGGGTCACCTGGTAGAGGTCGTGCCCGGTTTCGGTAGTGTCAAATAGCAGTTCGAGGTCCAGCTTGAACGTCGTCCGCTTGGAGACCTGGTTCGGCGTGTCGTCCTTGAGCTGGTTGGTGGTCGTGATGCGCAGCGATGCCGGGTTGAACGGGCAGTCGATCAGGTAGGTCCCGCTCCCCAAAGATTCCTGGGTGACGGTCGGATCGGTTACATCGATGTCCTCAACATCGCCGACGAATACCCGGGCCTTGGTGAGGCTCATGACGTGACCCCCAGCATGTGCAGCCCTTCGTGGACCAGCTGCAGTTCCTCGACCGCGATCTCGCTGCTCTTGGCGCTGAGATCGCCGACCCTGAACTTCACCGGCATGGCGTTTTCGAGCTTCCAGCCGATTGCGGCGCGGCGCTCGGGCGGGGTGTCCGATTCCTCGGCACCTTCCGCCGGGCTGCCGCGCGGCTTGATCAGGCCGATGAATATGTCGCAGCGGTTGGCGCGGATCGGTTTTGCATCGTCGCGCATGTCGGCGCCGGCGAACATTGACCACCAGCGCCACAGCGACTGCGAACGGGCGATCCCGCGCTTGAGCGTGACGGTCGAAAAGTTGACCCGGCCCGCCAGCATCCGCGAACCGTAGTTGTCGCCCCCCTGATTGACGACTTTGTGCTCCATTGTCGCCTCGAGCCCCGTGATGTCCGAGAAAGCGCCGAGAATTTCGTCGGGTAGTCCGCGTCCGGGCGCGAAGCCCTGATCGTTGGGCATGAATTGGACGTGGAAGGCGAAATTGCCGTAGAGAACCTGCCGGTCTTCGCCCGAGGGGATCGATATCGCCATCAGGCGGCCTCCCTCAGCGCGGCTGCCGCGGCTGGGTCGATCAGCGCGAGGTTTACCTCTATTCGGTGGATCGGCGACGCCGGATTGAGGACCACGTCACACCGCACCCGACCGGCGTCGATATCGCTCGCCGTCATCGTGCTGCGATCGCAGTCGACGCGATAGCTGTCGTGCGCGCTGGCGCCGCTGAATGCTCCCATCGCGCGCAATTTTTCGAGGATCGCCGTCATGCGGTTCGCGCAATGCCGCCAGAGATGCGGGCCGGACGGTTCGAAAAGGAGATCGTCGCCGAGGTGCCGCGCGGCACGGAGCATGATTCCGATGAGACGCGAGACTCCGCCCGATCTCCACGCTGGGTCCTGCGCGAACGTTGAGTCACTGATTAGCGAGACCCGGCCACGCCTCGTGCCGAAGAGGCAGAGCCGGTCTCCAAGCCATTCGGCGCGGTTGATCGGGAAGTCGTCTTCTCCCTCTGCCAGCCGCTCGAAGCCGCGATTGCGGTCGCTCAGCGCCAAACTCGGGCAAAGCCGCACCGCGCCTCTCACGTCGCTGTTTGCGGCGCTTCTGAACGCTCCTTTTTCGAGCGCGGAGCGGGCCAATATTCCCGCTAGGCCGCCTTCGGGCGATTGCAGTCCCTCGGGGCTGCCGGCGGACTCCGGCGTTGCCAGCCAGGGATAGCCGAGCTGCAGACGCGCACTGCCGATCGCGGCTGCGTCGAATAGAGCGAGGGGCACTTTGTCGGTTCCCGCGAAGCCGGGGCGGTCGAGCAGGGGCAGGGGCCAGTTGGCGATCCGCTCGGGCAAGTCGGGATGGTATTCAGGGATGGGCAAGGCCGAAATCAGCATGACGTCCCGCCGGTGCGCCGGCCCCCGAGGCCGACCTAGCATGGTCAAGCAGTGGGCGATTGCAGCGGACCACCGACGGAATTGCTCCTTGCCGAAACGCGGAGCCAGGAAAGTCTGCAAGGCATCGCGGCTCGTAGGCATGTCCTCGTCCGTGGTTGCGGGAGCGCAGGGCCGCCAATTCTCGGGCGGACCCATCCTCGGTTCAACTTCGGGCGCGGGTTCCAGCGGGTCGGCAAACAGGTCGACGAGGTCGGGCAGCAGCAGCATGGCCGCGTCCTCCACTCCAAAAATCGCGGCGGCACCTACCCAGCTTGCAGGTTCAAGGGGGTCGGCTGAGCGCGACAGTCCAGCGAAACCGGGGAGGATCGGAATCCGCTTTTCCCCAGCCGGCGCGCCGCCGGCCAACGCCATCAGCCGTTCCCGGCGAAATTCTTCGGGCGATGCGCGGGGATCCGCGAGCGGCAGCGGATCGCCGCAACGGACGACATAGGCGGTAGCGCCTCCCTGCTGGAAAAAGTGGCGAACGGCGAGGCCGAGGGCGCATGGTACCCGATCGCTGGCGCCGGGCACGCTCGCGCGCCTGGTCCAGTCGAAGATCCGATCGAACTCGCTCCAGCCCTCGATCCGGACCGGCACTCCAAGCAGGCTCTGATCGATTCCGCCGTCCGCGGTGGCCGCCGCCGGCGCCGAGGATTGCAGCCCTTGCAGGGTCTCCTCGGGCAGCGTGCCGGAACGCCGCGCAATCAGCCCGGCAAACAGCGCGATATCGGCGCGCGAGCTGGCCGGTGGCGCCTGCGGGCGCGTAGCCGTGAAGGAAATGCCGGGTGCTGGCACGTCTCGATCCTGCCCCTCAGACCGCCACGCTCTCGACGCCCTCGGCAGCGATGACGAGCTCCTCCATCGCCACGTCGCTCCCGCCCTTCGCGGCCAGCGTCGGGCCGGTCCACTTCATCGGGCGCGCGTTGACGAGTTTCCAGGCGAGTATCGGATTGCGTTGCTCGTCCTGCAGAACGATATTGACGGAGCGCTTGTGATCCGGGTCCACTCGGGTGACGTCGATCCAGTCCCAAAAGCTGCGCAGGCCCATGATTCCGCGTTTCAGAGTGACGTCGCTCGCCTTGTGGAGAGCCGGAATCTTGCGGACACGGTTTTCCTTGTCGTTACCCTGACGGTATTCCATCAGCGTGATCTCGGTGCCTAACCCCGAGACGTCGGAGAAGCCGCCCTGGGCTGTGCCGGGGGCCTCGGGGCCGCCGAAATCCACCAGGAAGTTATAGGCGCCGTATGGCGTATCGCGTGGCATTGAAGATCCTCCTTATCCTCGCGCGTCGGCCGTTTTCTGGCCGATGCGGAAAATGACGAACTCAGCAGGTTTCACGGCCGCAACGCCGATCAGGCAGATGAGGCGGCCATTATCGAGATCGTTCTGGGTCATCGTCGAGCGATCGCACCGGACGAAGAAGGCTTCCTCCGGCTTCGTGCCGAGCAGCGCGCCCGAGATCCATTCGTTGTAGAGGAAATCGTAGGCCGTGTTGCGGACATTCGCCCACAGTGCTTCGCCATTGGGCTCAAACACCGCCCATTGAGTTCCCCGGTCGATCGAGTTCTCCAGGTAGAGGAAGTAGCGCCTGATGTTGACGTACTTCCATTCCGGATCGCTTGAGAGCGTCCGCGCACCCCAAACACGGATGCCACGATTGGGGAGCGCGCGAATGCAATTTACGCCAAGCGGGTTGAGCACTTCTTGCTCACCAAAGCGCACGTCCCGCTGCAGGCCGAGAGCGCCGGAAACGGTCTCGTTTGCCGGTGCCTTCCACACGCCGCGGTTGATGTCGTTGCGAGCGTAGATGCCGCAGACAGCCCCGGACGGCGGCACATCGACCATCGCCGGCTGGCGCGGATCCCCCCCGGCGAGCGGGTTGGAGATGGTGATCCAAGGGTAGTAAATTGCCGCATATTTGCTGTCTAACTTGCCCTTGAGGTCGCGCACTCCGGCAATGTCGAGCCCGGCGGGCGTGTCGAGCACGGCAATGCGATAAGCCCGACGCGCTTCGGCGTGAGTGATCAAGTGACCATTTACCGCCTTAGCCAGCGCGTCGTCCTGAAACCCCTGCGAGTCCGGAGCAGCGACCATGGCGATGTCCTCGAGCGCGAGCAGCGAATCGAGGGCTGTCTTGTAGTCAGCCGGCTTCGGCCCTCCGGTGCCGTCGAGGCCGCCGGTTAGCGCGAGCTTGCGGATGCCGGTCTCCGAATCCGCGCCTTTCATCAGCGCCTCGGCCAGATCCTTGGGCTTGACCGAATTTGCAATTGTGATCGCAACGGGATTGGTCAGCTTGGCGGCCGCATCCGGAGGATCTTCCGCCATCACGGTACCGATGTAACGGGGATGACTGGGGTGGAGGCCAAGGCCGCCAGCCTCGAAAATTGGGCCGTCCGGCCCAACGACCGTCACGCCGATGGTCACGATCCTTACCGATGTGTCGTTGTCGGCTATGGTGTCCGTGCCGACGACCTTGAACGTATCGCCCACGGCGACCGTCGTGCCGTTCGGCTGTCGCCGGGCCAACCGGTTGGTAGATTCCAGCTCGCTTCGCGTTAACTCGATACAGTAATTCTCGTCGGTTCCAGAGATGGTCGCCCCCCCTGGCTGACGTGCGACGAACTGGACTTTGTTGTCGGCACCGGCATTCTCCGGACCCGCCGCCTTGGCACCTTGACCAAGCAGGCGGGCTACATAGAGCCGGCCTCCGCCATTGTTGAAGAAGGCCTGCGCGGCGAGCGCAAGATAATTGACATGCGGCTTGGCCGGATTGCCGATCGAAAGCTCGTCCGCCGACCCGTAATATCGTTCGAAATCGCCAAAACTGGTGAGTAGCGGCGGTGTCGGGTCGTCCGGTTCGACGCTGACCGGACCGCGCGAAGTCATCCCGACAAAGGCGGCAGTCGTCGTGCCGACGCCTTCGATCGACTTGGCACGAAAGCTCGTCTCTTCGACGAAAACCGCCGGAGCAAGATATTCAGGCATCATCGGCCTCCTTGGAAAGATCCTCTCGTGAGGGGGTGAAGTGCGGAAGCGCTGCGGTCACGACTGCTTCCATTCGAGATCGATCGCAGGTTCGGTTCCGGCGGAAAGAATAACGGGGGTGCCGCTTGAAAAATTCGGCGTCCCGCCGGCGACCAGTTCGTCAGGATCGACGATGCCCCCATTGCGGGAGATCGCACCGCCTGGCGAAGCCGCCTCGTCCGCCGGAGTGAAATTGATCTTGCCCGGGACGACCTTCACAATGGCTTTTGCAGGAAGTCCCGCGTCGGCGTTCGCTCCCGCGCCGGGAAATGAGACCGGCAGGTCCGAGAAAACGAGAGCGGCTTCGCCCAAACGATCGGTCACACCTATTGCTTCGAACTTGCCGTTGTCGCTGCGGACGCGCACGAGCGCACCACCGACCAGCGCCCCATCGTCCTTGCGGCGCACGGTCACGCGCAGAATGCAGGCAAGCCCGTCGCGGCGCTGGATAGGGCTTGCAAGCAGCGTCACCTCGACGGGCCTGAACAGCGAGTTCGGTTGCTCGATGTGCGCCGGGTCAGGCTCGCGCGGCAATTTGAGCACAAAGCGGCGAGCCTGCAGGCGCGGATCCGCAGGCCAGATTTCGAGCGGGATCGATTTGGACTCGACGCTGGGGCTAACGGGGGGTTTGCCGAAGGCAGCGGTGTAGGCACTGAAACCGGGCGCCTCAAGCACGGCGATGGTGCCACCATTCTTCGCGCGTACTTTCACTCTCTCGCCGGTCACGAGGACGGGAGATTGGACCGCACGTCCAAAACTGTCGCGCAAAGCTAAGATCGCGAGGGCTCGCCGGTCGAGAAGGTCGGGGGCGAGCATCATTGCGCCTGCTCCGGTTCCATCGCCACATCGCCGTCAGCGAAGGAAAAGCGCGAAGCCACCACCGGCAGGGCATCCTGGCCGCTCCCGTACCCAATCCGAACGACGCGCGCGCGATAAGTAGTCGATAACCGGTATTTGGTTTTGAAGCTGTCCCAAAGACGGGCGAGCTGCTCGGGTGTTTCATCCCCCGGCGCGACCTGGATGATCTCGTCGCGATCCCAGTTGTCGCCGAGCAGCTGTCCCGCTCCCAATGTGGAGAAGCGATTCAGCTCCAGCATCGCCCAGCTCATCAGCGATAATTCGTCCGAAGCCGTGCCGGACCAGCAGGCGAGCAGGTAATGGAGCTCCAGTGAGATGCCGATCCGCTGCGAGCGGCTTCCTCCGCTGGTCACGGGCGGAGCGTGATCGGATCGGGCGATGTGGTAGCAAGTCAAGCTAAGCCCGGAGGAC
The DNA here is from genome assembly GCA_964402835.1 of uncultured Gammaproteobacteria bacterium. Taxonomy (GTDB): domain Bacteria; phylum Pseudomonadota; class Gammaproteobacteria; order Natronospirales; family JAIVGZ01; genus JAIVGZ01. The sequence goes on from CAYODZ010000009.1 coordinate 43,005, forward strand.
GGGGGTGAATTCGAGATCAGCTTTGCCACCGGCACATGGGCTATGTCCTGCGTGCCCGGCACCGATGCCAGATTGCTTCCCTGTGCTAGCAGTGCCCGCCGCTGGTTGAGCAGGCCTACAATCGATTCACCGACCAGATGGACTGCGCCTAGACCGGCCATTGCTCCATCCTTGCAATTGTCTGTCTATGGGAGCGCTGCACGATCGGCCTCCCCAGCGTATATGGCGACGCGGCGGATCGCGTCGGCGAGGGTCCCACGCTCGACGGCATCGAGGGCTATCGACGACCGCACAATGTTAACTGCGGTTGCACCTTTTCCATCGGCCGAAATAGCAAAGATGCTGAGGGGCGATTGTCGAATGATCGCGTCCAGACACGTCGAGCCGCTGTCCGATCCTTCATTCGTGATTACGACATCGGCGTGCTGCTCGTTGTCAGCTGCCAACGGGTCATCGCCGCGTGCCGAGCAGCCGACGACGACAAAGTCAGCATCTTCGCTCAGAAGATCATTGATCATCGCACGCAGCAAGGACGGCATCTGCCCTAGGTGGATGCGTATTGGGCTCATCAGAATCCTGCCGCTGAGAAATCGCCGCTAAGGTTGAGGAGCCTGCACCTCGTGATCCATCCGCTAGGTGGCGCGAAATTGGTCCAGGCAAAAACAAGACTGTTTGGCTGGTATTTCGTAAGCGGCTTCAGCCTCCGATACGTCCCCCGTTCGAAGTCTCCGCGAAAGCCTCTCACCGAGAATAGTCCGGTTGGAGGGGACCGAACAGTTCATCCTGCATGGACCACTCGGGCCATGGTCGCGCGCTGATGGAGCAACTACGGCTTTTCAGTTCTGCGAATCAGTGAATCATGTTAGTTCATGGAGAATCGTAGGTCGCGCGGGAGCCTCCGGCGTAACCAGCATCGAACGAAGTGAAGAATAGCGGCTTTCAGCTTCTATGGCTTTTCGGGGAGGTATTGTGAGTCGGCACGACTCAGATTCGGCTCTCAGATCGATAGCACCGGCTCAGTCAGGCGCCCGGGTAATCATCGTGAGCAATGTGCTTCTATATCGCAATGGTCTTGCCGCAAGTCTGGCTCGCGACGGTAAATTGGACGTCGTCGCTACTTGCAAGGAAACTGATCTTGAGCGTGCTTTGTCTGCGCAAGATGCCGACGCCATATTGATCGACGCGTCGACCAGATCTTCGCTCGAAGTGGCGCGCCGGCTTAGGGCTCATCATCCGCACCTACGGCTGGTCGGATTTGGTATTTCCGGTGCCGCCTCGGACATGGTCGCCTGCGCCGAAGCCGGGCTCGCTGCGTTCATAGACCGCGACAGCAACGTCGATGAGCTTGTTACAGCAGTGGAAGGCGCATTGCGTGGTGAGCTCCGTTGCTCGCCTCGCTTGGTAGCCCAGCTTTGCAACCGACTGGCGTTACTGGCTGAGGGTCACAGTGAACCCGATGCCGAACTGACGCGCCGAGAGCGCCAAGTGGCGGCCCTCATCACGCAGGGGCTTTCGAACAAAGAAATCGCCAAGGATCTTCGCATCGGGCCTGCCACGGTCAAGAACCACGTCCACAACATTCTGGAGAAGCTCAAAGTGCGCCGCCGCGCTGCGATTGCAGGATGCTTTGGGCGGTCTCCCGGCTCCGAAGTGCTTCGTGCGTGAACGGCTTTCCGTCCTTCGCTTTTATGAGAGGGTGCGTACACAATCGGGAAGCAGCCCACGCTGCTCCCTGGGCGATGGCATCTTTCCATAACGGACGGGGCGATCTGAAGAGGGGAAACGAACATGTCGAGCAAGGCGAAGGAGGCAATCAGGCGCATTCAGCACGAGCTGGCTCGCAGGGGATTTGACCCTGGGGGGATCGATGGAATCTGGGGGAAACGGACTGAAGAAGCGGTAAGACGATTTCAAGCTGCAAACGGTCTTTTGGCCGACGGCATCGTTGGCCCCGTAACATCACGCGCACTCTTCGCTGAAGACATTGTCCACGGCGACTTTGATAGTCCCGCAATGCCGTGGTTTCAGGAGGCAAGGAGGCTAATAGGCGTCAAGGAAGCGGTCGGTCCAGCAAACAACCCAAAGATCCTTGAGTGGGCTGACAAGGCAGGCATTCCATACAAATCCGACGATATCCCGTGGTGCGGCCTATTCGTGGCGCACTGCTTTTCAACAACGTTGGCCCATGAACCTCTTCCCAGCAACCCGCTCGGCGCTCGGGCGTGGCTAAAGCTCGGCGCGCAGTGTGATGCCATTCTCGGATCGGTTCTCGTGTTCTGGCGGATAAAACCGACCGGATGGAAAGGCCATGTGGGTTTTTACGCTGGTGAAGACAACCAGGCCTTTCACGTGCTCGGGGGGAACCAAAGCGATTCAGTGTCGATCGCGCGGATCCGATTCGACCGGCTCCTGGGCGCGCGCTGGCCGGCTAGTGCGCCGATCATTTCGCCGGGCAAGATCAAGCTGGCATCCAGCCAAACCATGTTCTCCACGAACGAGGCTTGATGTCAGGGACGCGACCCAAAATTGCCTCGCACACGCAAGGATTTGTCCATGGAACGGAAAAATGGCTGGGAAGTCTGGTTGGCAATCGCCATTGCCATGGGACTGGTTTCCTCGGGACTGGCCATTGGACGAGCAACGTCTACTGTCACGTCGAGCATCACGGTCGATGATGCACGCGTCCGGGACCTTCGGGCGGTTTCTCCGACCCGAATCCGGACCCTTGCGAATCGCGTGTCGCAGCTACCTGCGACGCAGGCAGTCAGCGCCCCTGAAAATGCCGCTCCACATGCACCGAGCGAGACGCAGCCCGTCGAGCTCGACCCGGAGCAAGCGAGAGAGGCGCCCCGCAGGAACGAGATTCAACGAGTGCCGACGAGCCGACAACTAGATCAAGAAATTGCGAATGCGCTTGCCGCGCGTCCGGCGATAAATCAGTTCATCAGTGCCGGCGGCGAGCTTCAGGTGATGCCAGACGTCCTTCGCCAGATAAACGAAAGTGGTGAAGTCGTTCAGCTGAAGGCGTACGCCCTGATTGCACGTCCACTGGCTTATAACCCGGCATCAGGAATGTTCACTGGCGAAATCGGACTTGGAGTGACCGATATCGTTCCCGGCCGTCCCCGGCGGGAACTGAGCACACCCATACATTTCGAGGTTATCGGCGCCCATGAAGCCGATCCTGTGCTCGTGAGGGTCGCAGCAACGACTCCGCCCCACCCGCGAGTCCGCGTTACAATGACAGCGGCTGGAGCCATCAGGGTTGCATCAGATCTCATACCGCAAGGCGTAGGGCTCGATATGCCGCTTGCCCCGGCGCTCAGCATGCTTTCAGGAAGTACGTCGATCGAGGGCTGGGGCCTTGGCAAAACTGACATAAACATTTCGCTTACAGGCTTGTCGGAAGTGCAAAACCGTTTTGTGAATCTGCGGGCAACCTCGGGTTTTCTAGAAAAGACGCGAGTGCCTCTGGATGAAAACGGTAACGCCACGGTTTCTATCCGGTCAGATCAACTCGGCACAGCGGTGATCACTGCCACCACGCCAGGCTACCAGCGTGCGGAAACGCAGATCGCCTTCCGGTTTCCCTACACAACACTTATGGCCAGTCTTCTCGGAGGGCTCGTCGGCGCCGGAATTCGCGTTTTTGCGCGGGCGGGACTCACTGGAAAGAGAGTGGTCTTCGCTCTCCTGGGGGGCGTCCTCGTCGGCACGCTGATATTCGCTTTATATGCAGTAGGGGTGAATGTGCTTCCAGTAACCCCCACCGTCACAGTGGGGGCCGTGCTCGTGTTTGCAATATCCGGGCTTGGCGCGTTTCTGGGATCGCGCCAGCTGGAGTCCGCTTGAGCAAGTGCCGTTGCTCTAGGATCTTCGCATAGTCTGCTACTCGGGGTGCGGCAAATACGCTACTGATTGTAGCTGTAGTTGTTGAAGTCCTGCTGCATCTCTTGAAAAATCCGGTCATCCTGGATGCGCTGGAAGTGGAGATCGTCTCTTTGCTGGTCCTGTAACTTTTCTTCGTGTCGTAAGTCGTCCCATTCCCGGCTCTCCACCTCCGCTACACAACCGCCGCAGAGACCCTTATCGACAGCGGGTGACCCGCAACGCGAACATCGCGCTGCCGGGCGCATGTCGACGCCTCTCGGCATGGCGCGATGCTGTCCGTGGTCGACCATGCCCCCGCGCGGCCCCTGCCGTTCGCTCTCCTTCTGCAGCTGCTGATACACCGCGACCATGCTATCCCAGACCTGCACCAGCCTGGCCACTTGCTGCAGGGCCTGCTGCTTCAGCTTCGAAGCCTCCTTCGGGTCGAGGCCGTCGAGGATTTTCTCAAAGCCGCCGCGGGAGAGCGACATTGAACGACCCGCCTCGATTTGCCCCTGCACATAGGCGATGAAACCATCGCTCAGGACATCTTGCCAATAGGTCCGGATCGCCTGTCGACGTTCGTGTTCGCTCATCGATTCCAGCGCATCCGCCATTTCTTGATAGGTCATGCTACCCCCCTTCGTATCGAGGATCCGAGCTTCTGGCTTCATATGAGCAAGATTGGCCCGAACGCCGAAAACTAGGCCAGGGCGTTCCGGTCATGCAAGGGAAAGCACGCCGCCGAATAATGGTGAGCCGGGGTCAGGGCAAAAGCTGGTGCAATCGCAATGAGCGCCGCTGCGACCGCGAAATTGACCGCCTCGAACCGACTAAGGCATCAGCCTTGGCGGTGCGAGGAATCCTAAAAACAGGCCGGGCTCCGTTACGACTTTAGGCCCAACCCTTCGCGCGTCTATGCGGTGCTCGGCGTCGAAGGCCTGGCGCCCTACTGCTTCGACGTCGAAGGCGCGCTGTTCCTGTCGAACAAGGGCGAGCGCCGCGAGATTGGCGTCGGCGCCGGCCTGTCTGACGCCGAGATCGGCTTTCGCCTGCGCTACGGCGCCGTTTCCTGCGCGAGGCCGGCGACGACGCCGGCGGCTGGCGCCTGCTGGTCAGGGTCAGGACAAGGTTCTGATGCCGATCGCCCCGGGATCGTCGACTGACCAAAGGGCATCGTGGCTTTCCGCTGGCTGCAACAGCTGTGTTGGCGGAGCGGGAGGGATTCGAACCCTCGATACGGTTTTGCCGTATACTCACTTTCCAGGCGAGCGCCTTCGACCACTCGGCCACCGCTCCGCATGCGCTGGAAGAGCCTCGCCATCTAGGGGCGGCCCGCAGCTTGGGCAAGGTTCGCCCTCCCCGCCCGCGCCCCGGCGCGCTTGCCGCCCTCGCGGCGCCGCCCTAGTGCGCGAGGGATGGATGGGGCAGCACGTAAATTCGGGGCCGCGCCTTCGGCGGACGAGATCGAGGCGATCGCCCGAAAAGCCCTGCGCGGCTTGCCCGAGCCGTTCGCCGCCCATCTCGGCGACATCATCCTCCAGGTCGAGGAATTCGCCGACGACAAGACGCTCAAGGAAATGGGAATCGCGGAACCGTTCGAGCTGACCGGCCTCTACGAAGGCTATCCGCTGACCGAAAAAAGCGTCGATCTGTCGGGCACGCTGCCCGACCGAATCCGGCTGTTCCGCCGGCCGATCCTCGATGAATGGGCGGCCAATGATTACAGCCTCGAACGGCTGGTGCGTCACATATTGATCCACGAGGCCGGCCATCATTTCGGCTTTTCCGACGCGGATATGCACGCGCTCGAGGAAAGCGGCGGGTGAAGCCGCTGCTGCGCTTTGATGGGGTCGCCTGCAGGCGCGGCAGCCGACTATTGTTCACATCGCTCGACCTGACGCTCGGACCCGGCGAGGGGCTGCATCTGTCGGGACCGAACGGCAGCGGCAAGTCGAGCCTGATCCGCCTCGCGGCGCGGCTGTTGCGGCCCGACGCCGGAACCATCGACCGGGCGCCGGCGGCGCTGGCCGACGAGAGTCTGGCGCTC
>CAYODZ010000010.1:0-57021 GCA_964402835.1 uncultured Gammaproteobacteria bacterium
GAAGTAGGGCAGGCAACAGACAACCGCGACGCAGCCGCGTTGCGTGAGGCAACGCGCGACGGCCTTCGTGTCCATTGCGTCGAGCGCGAGGCTTTGCACCTGGCGCGGCCAATGTGCATTCGCGACGGCTTCGGCGACCGCGCCGTCGCGGTCGGCGAGCAACACCTCGAAATCACCGGATTCGGTGAGCATGCCGGCGATCAGCGAACCGATCTTGCCGGCGCCTACGACAAGTACACGCTGCATATGCGTATGGTAGCATCTGCGCCCCGTGAACAGACCGAACACAACCGTGCGTTGGACCCCAGACAGTTGGCGTTCGAGACCCGCGACGCATCAGCCCGAATACCCGGATACCCCCGCGTTGATGGCTGCGCTTGCCGCGTTACGTGAGCGGCCACCACTCGTCACCGGCGGCGAAATTGAGAACCTGAAGTCGCAGCTCGCCGCAGCGGCCGCCGGTGATCGATTTCTGCTGCAGGGCGGCGATTGTGCAGAAAGCTTTGCCGACTGCAATCCCGACGCGATTGCGTCGAAGCTCAAGATTCTATTGCAGGTCAGTGTTGTGCTCATGCATGGGCTGCATCGGCCCGTCATCCGGGTCGGCCGCGTCGCGGGCCAGTATGCGAAACCACGCTCTGCGGATACCGAAACACGGGGCGGTTTCACGCTGCCGAGTTACCGTGGGGACCTCGTCAACCGACCCGAATTCGATCCAGACGCGCGCACGCCGGATCCTGCGCGCCTGCTCGAAGGCCACGATCGCAGCGCGCAGACACTCAATTATATTCGTGCCCTGCTCGACGGCGGATTCGCAGATCTCAGCCACGCCGACAACTGGGACATCGAGTTCGCGCAGCATGCGCCGCTCGCCGCCGAGTACCGGCGCATCGTCGCTGAGATTGTCGCCGCGACACCGGCATCGACTGCGGAGTTTTTCACGAGCCACGAAGCACTGCACTTGCATTATGAAGAAGCACAGACGCTTTGGGACCCGCGCCGTGAGCGTTGGTATCTGACGTCCACACATTTTCCGTGGATCGGCATGCGGACGGGTAACGCCGACGGCGCGCACGTCGAGTTCTGTCGCGGGCTCTCGAATCCGCTAGGTCTGAAAGTCGGCCCGGGATTTGATGCGGACGCGCTCGCGCGCGTCATCGAACGGCTCGACCCGGCGGGCGAACCGGGGCGACTGACGGTGATCACGCGCTTTGGCCGTGATCGTATCCACGACGAACTACCGCGTTGCATCGCCGCCGTCCGTGCGACGGGCCGTGCGGTGGTTTGGAGTTGTGACCCGATGCACGGCAACACGCAGACGACCGCATCGGGACAGAAAACGCGGCATTTCGAACACATCCTGTCCGAATTGCGCGCGGCGTTCGAGCTCCATGCGGCGGCGAACGCACCGCTTGCGGGCGTACACTTCGAGCTGACTGGGGACGACGTCACCGAGTGCATCGGTGGCGCGCGCGGTTTACAAGAAGCCGACCTTGAGCGAGCCTACCGGTCGACGGTCGACCCGCGCCTCAATTACGAGCAGGCCCTGGAGCTCGCGATGGCGATCGCCGGAACGCGCGCCGCCTGAGCAACGGCGCGGCGTCGGCATCGAGCCAACGGCCCGGTTCGATCCCATCAATTGTCCAAGACCCGATGCGCCAGCGAATCAAGCGTAGCGTCGGCAGGTTAACCGCCGCCGTCATGCGTCGCACCATGCGGTTGCGCCCTTCGTCGATCACGAGTTCGATCCACGCGGTTGGAATCGCTTTTCGTTCACGGATGGGCACGGCGCGCGGCCACAGCCCGGGGGGCTCGTCGATAACGCGAGCGGACAATGCGCGCGCCGGACCGTCCTTCAGCTTGATGCCTTGTTTCAATGCGTCGATCGCCGCGTCATCCGGCGTGCCCTCAACTTGCACCCAATAGGCTTTGTCGAGCTCGCTGCGCGGGTCCGCGATACGGGCTTGGACGACGCCGTCGTCGGTCAGAAGTAGCAATCCCTCGCTGTCGCGGTCGAGCCGACCCGCCGCGTAGACGCCAGGTATCGGCACGTAATCCGCGAGCGTCGGTCGACCTTCCTTGTCCGTAAATTGCGACAAAACGCCGAAGGGTTTGTTGAGCAGAATCAGTCGCGCCATAGCAAGTGCCGAATCTCGTCAAAGTGTCGAGCGACGCTCTGCGCGCCCTCGTTGATCGCCTCGTCGGCGCGGTTGAATTCGAACAATCCGATGTGCCCGACGCGTGGCGAGAGCAGTACATCGGCGGGGTCTCCGGCGAGACGCGCGCGCATCACACGGTTTTGCATGATGTTCAGGGCGTCGACCGAGACGCCGAGTATGCCGGGTAATGGCCCATCCGGGGCTTTTGATTCGTCCGATGTCCAGCGCTGACGCAGCCGGTCCCAGAAACCGACCCCGTCTTCGTCGTGCGGCCGCGCGTAGCGGCGAACCCCGGGCACGGTCAGTCGCTCGTTGACGTTGACCGCAAGGACGATGTCGGCACCGAGTGCGCGAGCGAGCGAGACAGGCACCGGATTCACGAGTCCGCCGTCAACTAGCCAACGGCCGTCGACGTTGACCGGAGAGAACACGCCGGGGATTGCGATGGATGCGCGCACTGCGGTCGTCAACGAGCCTTCGCGCATCCAAACTTCGCGTCCGCTCTCGATGTCGGTTGCGACAGCCGCGTACTGAATCGGCAGGTCCTCGATATCGCGCGACTCGATGAGCTCGCCGAAGGTCGCCATCAACTTCGCACCATGGATGAAGCCGCCTTTGGCGAAGCCCGCATCGAGCAGCCCGAGCATGTCGAAATTCCCGAGGTTGCGGATCCAATGCTCCAGCTCATCGAGCTTGCCCGATACGTAGGCTGCGCCGACGAGCGCGCCGGCCGATGTGCCGCAAACGAGGTGTGGTTGTACACCCGCATCTGCGAGCGCGCGGATGACGCCGATGTGCGCCCATCCGCGCGCCGCGCCGCCGCCGAGCACGAGCGCGATGCGCGGCCCGTCAGTCATCAATTCTGGTAAGATTTCGCACCTCGGGAGCGTACAACAGAATGACTTACCAACACATCAGTATTCCTGCGGACGCCGCAGCGGTCACAATCGACGACGCGGGTGTCGCTACGGCGCCGGACAAAGCGATCATTCCCTTCATAGAGGGCGACGGCATCGGCATCGACGTCACACCGGTCATGCGACGCGTGCTCGATGCCGCGGTCGCGAAAGCCTATGGTGGGAAGCGCACGCTCGCCTGGATGGAAATTTTCGCGGGCGAGAAGGCTGCGGCGCTGTATGGCAATAACCAGTATTTGCCGGAAGAGACGCTCGACGCTATGCGCCGTTTCGTGGTCTCCATCAAGGGGCCGCTTGCGACGCCAATCGGGGGTGGTATCCGCTCATTGAACGTCGCGATTCGACAGGTCCTAGATCTGTACGCGTGCGTGCGGCCGGTCCAGTTCTTCCCCGGCGTCGTGACGCCTTTGCTCGATTCCGGCCTCACGGACATGGTGATCTTCCGAGAAAACACCGAGGACATCTACGCGGGTATTGAATGGGCGGCCGAGTCGGATGAGGTCAAACGGGTCATCCAGTTCCTGCGCGAGGAGATGCACGTCACCGGTATCCGCTTTCCCGACTCGAGCGCAATCGGCATCAAGCCCGTGTCCCGCGAGGGTTCGAAGCGACTTGTGCGCAAAGCGATTCGATACGCAGTCGATAACGATCGCGTGTCCGTGACGTTCGTGCACAAGGGCAACATCATGAAGTACACCGAAGGTGCCTTCCGTCAATGGGGCTATGAGGTCGCGCGTGACGAGTTCGGCGCGCAGCCGCTCGACGGCGGCCCTTGGCTCACGTTCGATAATCCGCGAAACGGCAAGTCGATCGTGGTCAAGGACGTAATCGCGGATAACTTCTTGCAACAGATTCTGTTGCGGCCCGAGGAGTACGACGTCATCGCGACGCTGAACCTCAACGGCGATTACATCTCTGACGCACTTGCTGCACAGGTCGGTGGTATCGGCATCGCGCCTGGCGCGAATATTTCCGACGAGTGCGCCGTGTTCGAGGCGACGCACGGGACCGCGCCGGGCTACGCGGGTAAAGACCGCGTGAATCCCGGCTCGCTAATCCTCTCGGGCGAAATGATGCTCCGGTTCATCGGCTGGACCGAAGCGGCCGACCTCGTGATCAAGGGTGTTGCAGGCACGATCGCGAACAAGGTGATGACTTACGATCTTGCACGACTGCGCGAAGCTATCCGGGCGCCAAAGCGCGAGTACGCTGCGCGTAAGAACGTCGAGGAAGACATCCAGCGCCTGATTCCCGGCGCGACGCTCGTCGGTTGCTCTGGCTTCGGCGACTCCATCATTAAGCACATGGGATGATTCGCGTCCTCCTGGTCGACGATCACCGCCTCGTGCGTGCGAGCCTACGTTCGGTGCTCGACGCGACCGAGGGTCTCGAAGTGGTCGGTGAGTCTGCGAGCGGCGAGGATGCGCTCGCTCGTGCACGCGTCAACCAACCGGACGTGATCCTGATGGATGTGAACATGCCCGGCATCGGGGGGCTTGAGGCGACCCGAAAGTTGTGCGCAGCCGCGCCGCGTACACGTGTGATTGCACTGACCGCGCACCGCGACGACCCGTATCCCGCACAAATGCTCGACGCAGGCGCGTCAGGGTATTTAACGAAAGACTGCGAACCCGACGAGCTCGTAGACGCCATTCGCCGCGTGGCCGCCGGCGAGACCTGGATCGAGGGCGCGGTCGCGCGACGCATCGCCGGAGACAAGCTTACGGGCAGGCCCGGCGAGTCGCCGTTCGACGCACTATCGTCGCGTGAAATGCAGGTGCTACAGATGGTCACGCAGGGGCGCGCGACCAAGGACATCGCAGAAGCATTGCAATTGAGCCCGAAGACGGTCGCGACCTACCGCTACCGGCTCTACGAGAAACTCGGCGTGGCCAATGACGTGGAGTTGACGCGCTTCGCGCTACGCCACGGCGTCGGTTAACGATGTTCGACCCCGATTGCCGCCGCTGCCCGCGGCTCTCGACCTTCCTGGACGAGGTAAAAGCCGCCAACCCTGCCTATCACTGCCGGCCGGTAGCACCGTTTGGCGATGCACGTGCACGCGTAATGGTGGTTGGGCTCGCGCCGGGTATGCATGGCGCAAACGCGACCGGGCGACCGTTCACGGGTGATCACGCAGGCATTTTGCTTTATGAAACGCTGCACCGGCATGGGCTTGCGTCCGCACCGGTTTCAACGGCGGCGGACGATGGCCTCGTGCTCAACGGCTGCCGCATAACGAATGCGGTGAAATGCCTGCCGCCTCAGAACAAACCGACGGGTGTCGAGATTCGCGCGTGCAACGCGTTCCTGACGCATGAGATTGCCGGGTCGACCGAGACGCGTGTGATTGTCGCATTGGGTCGTATCGCGCACGACGCCGTTCTGCGCGCCCTCGGGCTCAAGGCGCGGGACGCCGTGTTCTCGCACGGCGCCGAGCACGCGTTGCACGACGGCAAGGTCCTCATCGATTCGTACCACTGCAGTCGATACAACACGCAGACGCGACGATTGACGCCGGCCATGTTCGACGCAGTATTCAGCCGCGCGGTAGCGCTCGCTGCATGAGTGACGCGCCGCCGCCGGTATTTGACTCGGCCGCGTTTCTGAAAACGCTCTCGAATGGGCCGGGTGTTTACCGCATGCTCGACGGCGAGGGTAAGGTGTTGTATGTCGGTAAGGCGCGCAACCTCAAGCGCCGCGTGACGAGCTACTTCCGAAAACGCCATGACTCGGCGAAGACGCGTGCGTTGATGACACACACGGCGCGCGTGGAGGTCACACTCACGCGTACCGAGACAGAAGCGCTGATTCTTGAGAACAACCAGATCAAGCATTATCAGCCGCGCTACAACGTGCTGCTGCGTGACGACAAAAGCTATCCCTGGATCTACGTTTCGACGCAACACGACTTTCCGCGGCTCGTATTCCATCGCGGCGGTAAGCGCGCGCGAGGCCGGTATTTCGGGCCGTTTCCGAGCGCCCCCGCGGTCCGGGAGACGATCCAGCACCTGCAGAAGCTTTTTCAACTCCGGAATTGCGAGGACGCAGATTTCGCGAATCGTAGCCGGCCGTGCCTGCAGTACCAGATAAAGCGGTGTTCAGCGCCATGCGTCGGGCTGATCGCGAGCGAAGATTACAAGCGTGATGTGGACCACGCGCTGATGTTCCTGGAGGGGCGCAACGAACAGGTCGTCGATGCGCTCATCGAGCGGATGGAGGCGGCGTCTGCCGGGCAGGACTACGAGCGCGCCGCGCGGTTTCGCGACCAGATTGCCCATCTCCGGCAGGCGCAGGAGCAGCAATGGGTGTCAAATGCCGGCGGCGATCTCGATGTGATTGCGGTTCGCGCGGAAGGCGGGCAGGCGGTCGTCGCGGCGTTGTTCGTACGCTCAGGAAGAACGCTTGGGCACCGAACCTATCGGCCGAAAATCAGCGAGGGAACGACCGAGGAGGAACTCGCCGGCGCGTTCGTTGCGCAGTATTACCTGGGTCGCGAAGCGCCCGCAGAGATCATTGTGTCGCACGACTTCCCGGACCGCGAATTGCTTGAGGAAGCTCTGACGCTTGCGCATGGTGCGCGCGTTCGTGTGCGCACGCGGGTTCGGTCGGAACGCAAGCGCTGGCTCGAACTCGCAAAGGAGAATGCCGCGTACGGGCTCGCTGCACAGCTCGCGAGCGACCAAGTGATGCACGAGCGACTCGCGGCGTTGTGCAGCGCACTCAGCATCGATGGTCCATTGACGCGCATCGAGTGCTTCGACGTCAGTCACACAATGGGCGACGAGACGGTCGCATCGTGCGTCGTGCTCGATACGAGCGGTGAGCGCCGCGACCAATACCGTCGATTCAACATCGCCGATACGGGCGGTGATGATTACAAGGCACTGGCCGACGCATTGCGGCGACGATACGCACGGCTGATCAAAGGCGAAGCGCCATTGCCTGAGCTGCTACTCATCGACGGTGGTAAAGCCCAGCGCGCGGTTGCTGAAACCGTGCTTGCCGAGCTCGGCGTCGATGGGGTGACGATTGTCGGGGTCGCGAAAGGTCAAGATCGGCGCGTTGGTCAAGAGCAGCTTTTCTTGTCCGGTACCGGGGCGCCTCTTATACTGCCTGCTGATTCACCCGCGCTGCACTTGGTGCAGCAGATTCGCGACGAGGCGCACCGGTTTGCAATCGCCGGCCATCGACGTCGCCGCGCGCGGGCACAAACGCAGTCGGTGCTTGAGACGGTGCAGGGCCTTGGCCCGCGCCGCCGCCAGGCGCTGCTGCACCAGTTCGGCGGGCTGCAGCAGGTGTCGCGCGCCGGTGTTGAGGACCTCGCGCGGGTGCGCGGCATTAGCCGCGAGCTCGCCCAGCGGATTTACGACTTATTCCATGGCGACGACGTTTAATACCCCGAACGTACTCACGATGCTTCGCATCGTTGCGATTCCGTTGTTCGTGCTGGCGTTCCTCTGGGATCACCCATCGTCGAACCTCGTCGCTTTTTTGGTGTTCAGCCTCGCGGCGGTCACGGATTGGCTGGATGGCTACCTCGCGCGCAAATGGGGTCAGACGTCTGCATTCGGCGCCTTTCTCGATCCAGTCGCAGATAAACTCATCGTCGCGACGGCACTCGTGCTGCTCGTTTATCGTGACGGCGGCGAAAATCTATGGCTGACGCTCGCGGCGGCGGTGATTATCGGCCGTGAAATCACGATTTCCGCGCTGCGAGAGTGGATGGCGGAAATGGGGCAGAGCGGCCGGGTCAAAGTGTCTGTCATCGGCAAGATCAAGACCATCGCGCAGATGGTGGCCTTGCTGCTGATGATCTACCACCAGGACCTGTGGTTCCTGCCGCTCGGTATCATCGGAATTTGGTTGCTGTACGCGGCCGCCGTCCTGACGCTCTGGTCGATGGTGCAGTACCTGAAGATTGCTTTGCCGCAACTACTCAAATAGAATTGCGCGCCGTTGATGTATATAATTGCCGTCCCGGGCGGGAATAGCTCAGTTGGTAGAGCGCAACCTTGCCAAGGTTGAGGTCGCGAGTTCGAGCCTCGTTTCCCGCTCCATCTTCTTTTAAAGAACCCCGGGCAACCCGGGGTTTTTGTTCTTTGGCTAGGTGGCAGAGTGGTGATGCAGCGGCCTGCAAAGCCGTGTACGCCGGTTCGATTCCGGCCCTAGCCTCCACCTTTAAGTCGGCGACGCCTGCCGGCGCGCCTCCACGGTCGTCAAAAAATGCGATTTTTGACCTTTGCGCCGCGATGGGTCAGGCGGGGTGCTCTTTCGGCGAGCCGGCGGGGTTCGCGCGTGTCGGCATGCGCTTCATCTCCGGCAACAACTGCTCACAGAACACATCGTGCAAGCGACGCAGTTCTTCCATCGGGCGCGGGTGGTAGTCGACGCGGATATCCCAGAGCGGGTATTCCTCACTGTCCACGATGTAAATCGTCGCGGAATGCTCGCCCTTGCGATCGCCGCCCAGTACGTCGGCGGCCTCGAGGGCTTCGACGAAACGGTCGGCGAGTGGTCGGCCGGCGGTCGTGGCCATGGTCCGATTGAGTGCGTCGAGAACCTCGGGGCCGGTCAGTCGATTGCCCTGGACCGAGTAGCCGTCGCGTGTGATTGCACCGGCCCACGCCAGGCAATCCGGCCCGGTCCAAGCCGCGGTCCGGCCGTATCGGTCGACAACCGCGACTTGTCTCGTGTCGATACGGGGGTCTAAGCGCTTAAGCGCGTCGAGTGTTGCGGACGCCGACAACCCGTCGGCGAGCAGGGCGATGCCATCGATGCCGAGGTACGGATTCAGCTGCGCTTGTGTCGCGACGGCGCCGACGCCGGCGCGTGCGTGGGTGAGCAATTTACCGACTGCGGGCATCTCGGTCGAAGCCGCGACGCCGAACTGGCCCGTATCCGGGCATTTTGCGACGATTGAAAAGGTCATCCGGAGCACGGTAGGTGGGCGGTCTACGTATATCCGTCCGCTGGCGCGCACAAGAATGGTGCCTGGGGCCGGAATCGAACCGGCACGGCCTCGCGGCCAACGGATTTTAAGTCCGTTGCGTCTACCAATTTCGCCACCCAGGCTGCCAGGGAATTGTACCGGATGGGCTGAGACCCCATCGGGTACAATACCGCGCGTGCAAAACGCCGCCCCCGCCGCCGAAATTTCCGTCTCCGAGATCGCTTGTCGACGTGGTGATCGCGTGCTGTTCAGTGGACTCAGCTGGCGGGCGGGTCCGGGGACTGCGGTCCGGATACGCGGTCGCAACGGCGCTGGCAAGACCAGCCTACTGCGGCTTCTGGCCGGATTCGGGTGGCCCGAGGCCGGCGTCGTGCGCCGCGAAGGCGAAGTTGCTTGGGTGGGCCACGGCGACGGGCTGAAAAGTGACCTGACGCCGCGCGAAAACCTCGACTTCCACTGTGCGCTCACTGGCCTGCCGCGCACCGCGGTGGGGCCAGCGCTCGAGCGGCTCGGAATCGCGGACGTTGCGGACTTGCCGTGTCGGGTGTTGTCCGCGGGCCAGCGGCGCCGCGCGGCGCTCGCGCGCCTATGCGTAGGTCCTGCAGCAATTTGGCTTTTAGACGAGCCCCTGACCGCGTTGGACGCAGACGCGCAGCGGATCGTTGAGTCGCTCGTCGACGACCACGGTCGTCAGGGTGGCATCACGGTGTTCACGTCGCATCAGCCGTTGGCGAGTGGGCTGCCGCTGGTCGAGGTCGAGCTCGCATGAGCGCGACAACTGCGATTATTCGCCGCGATTTGACGCTCGCTGCGCGCCGCTGGTCCGAGTTTGCGTTGCCGCCCTTGTTTCTTCTGGTTGTCGCGAGCCTGTTCCCGCTCGCGGTGAGCCCCACATCGACCGTGCTCGCATTGATCGGCCCGGGTGTCGTGTGGGTCGCTGCACTGCTCGCGGCGCTACTCGGCCAGGAACTCCTGTTTCGACCCGATTACGATGACGGTGCGCTGGAACTCATGGCGTTGAGCGCAACGCCGCTCGCGACCATCGGCGCGGCGCGCGTACTGGTGCACTGGCTCGTGACCGGCTTGCCGCTCATCGCTGTCACGCCATTGGTGGCGGTCTGGTTTTCGATGTCGCCCGCCGCAACTCAGGCGACACTACTTGGCTTGCTGCTCGGCACACCGGTGCTCAGCCTGATCGGTGGGATTGCTGCCGCGTTGACCGTGAGCCTGAAGCGCAGCGCGCCCCTGCTCGCGCTGCTCGTGCTACCGCTCTGCGTGCCGGTCGTGATTTTTGGCGCGCGCGCGGCCGCGCTTGCAGACGGCGGCGTGTCGGCCGATGGTCCGCTGTATCTGCTCGCCGCGCTCCTCGTGTTGGCAATCACGCTTGCGCCGTTCGCGGTCGGCGCCGCGCTCAGGATCAGTCTCGAATGAACTGGGTCTGGTTCCACAAGCTCGGCTCGCCGCCGCACCTGTACCGCATCGCTGGTACGCTGATTCCGTGGTTTTGGTGGACGGCGCTCGTCTCGGTGATCGCCGGGCTTTATGGCGGTCTGTGGCTCGCGCCCCCCGATTATCAAATGGGTGATGGCTTTCGCATCATTTACGTGCACGTGCCGAGCGCATGGATGTCGATGGCGGCTTACGCGTTCCTCGGGGTGTCCGCCGCGGTTGGTCTCGTTTGGCGCATCAAGCTCGCGGAACTCGCGGCGCGTAACGCCGCGCCGCTCGGCGCGGTGTTCACCGCGTTGACACTCGTAACGGGTTCGCTCTGGGGTAAGCCGATGTGGGGAACTTGGTGGGAGTGGGATGCGCGCATGACCTCGGAGCTGGTCCTGCTGTTTTTGTATCTCGGATACATCGCGCTACACGATGCGTTTCCAGAGCGCCGTACGGGTGCGCGCGCGAGTGCCGTACTCGCGCTGGTCGGTCTAGTCAATCTGCCCATCATTCATTATTCGGTCGAGTGGTGGCATTCGCTACACCAGCCCGCGACGATTACGAAACTCGGCGCACCGTCAATCGACACCGAGATGTTGATTCCGCTGTTGCTGATGGCGGTCGGCTTCACCGCGTGGTTCGCCGCCGCGTTGCTGCTACGCCTACGCGTCGCGATTGTCGAGAGCGAGCGTGGGGCAGCATGGGTGCGTGCGTTGGCGGTGCCCCGTGGCTGAATTTTTCGCGATGGACGGGTACTGGATGTATGTGTGGCCGTCGTTCGGAATCACGCTCATCGCACTGGCGTGGATGGTCGCGGCGCCGTGGCTGAAGTTGCGGCGGTTGCTCCGATGACGCCCGCACGCAAACGGCGCTTGGGTGTCGTCCTGCTCGTCGTGTTCGGCGTCGGCCTCGCAGCGGCACTTGCGCTGCGCGCGTTCGAAGACAATCTATTGTTCTTCTACAGCCCCACGCAGGTGCTCGCGGGCGAGGCACCCCCCGAGCGGCGCTTCCGTATCGGTGGTCTGGTCGAGCAAGGTACCGTGCAGCGCGAACCCGGCAGCCTCGCGATGACATTCAGCGTCACCGACAACAATCGTCAAGTCACCATCGAATACACCGGTCTTGTGCCGAACCTGTTCCGTGAAGGCCAGGGTGTGATTGCGCACGGGCAGCTACGAAGCGACGGCGTGTTCGTCGCCGACGAAATCCTCGCACGACACGACGAGAACTACACCGCGCCCGAAGTCACCGAGGCGCTCGAATACGGTTCGCGCGGCCGCCAGTGATAATCGAGCTCGGCCATTTCGCGCTGTTGCTCGCGCTCGCAGTCGCACTGGTACAGGGTGTGTTGCCGCTCGCAGGCGCTTCGGCGGGGCGGCTGCGGTGGATGCAGGTCGCACGACCAGCCGCATGGTTGCAGCTCGGCCTTGTGGCCATCGCGTATGCGTGCCTGACTTCCGCGTTCGTCACGCTCGATTTCTCTGTGCTGTACGTTGCGAACAACGCAAACAGTGAATTGCCGATGCTGTACCGTGTCGCAGCAGTGTGGGGTGCGCACGAGGGCTCGCTCGTGCTGTGGTCGCTGATGCTCGCGGGGTGGAGCGCCGCGGTCGCACTGTTCAGCCGCAAGCTGCCCGACGCGCTTGCCGCGCGTGTGCTCGGCATCCTTGGTCTGCTGAGCGTTGGCTTTTTAATGTTCACCGCGTTCACGTCGAACCCGTTTGAGCGGCTATTTCCGGCGGCGATGGACGGCCGCGATCTGAACCCCTTGCTGCAAGACCCTGCACTCGCGATTCATCCGCCGCTGCTTTACATGGGCTACGTCGGACTCGCAGTGCCGTACGCGTTCGCGGTCGCCGCGCTGCTTGGTGGCCGACTCGACGCGGTGTGGGCACGCTGGTCGCGACCGTGGACGACCGCGGCCTGGCTGTTCTTGACCATTGGCATCACGCTCGGCAGCTGGTGGGCGTACTACGAACTCGGCTGGGGTGGCTGGTGGTTCTGGGATCCGGTTGAGAATGCGTCGTTCCTTCCGTGGCTCGTGGCCACGGCGTTGATTCATTCGCTCGCAGTCACCGACAAGCGTGGCGCGTTCAAGAGCTGGACTGTACTGCTTGCGATTGCGGCGTTTGCGCTGAGTCTGCTCGGCACGTTCCTCGTGCGCTCGGGTGTACTCGTGAGCGTACATTCGTTCGCGACCGACCCGGACCGCGGCGTGTTCTTGTTGTTGTTCTTCACCGTTGCTGTCGGGGGTGCTCTGTTGCTGTACGCGTTGCGCGCCTCGGCGATGACTTCGTCGGCGAACTACGCACCGGTCTCGCGCGAGGGTTTCTTGCTCGCGAACAACGTGCTTCTGTGTGTCGCCGCCGGCGTGGTCCTGACCGGGACGTTGTACCCACTCATCATCGATGCGCTCGGCCTCGGAAAATTGTCCGTTGGGCCGCCGTATTTCGAAGCTGCATTCGTCCCGGTGATCCTGCCAATGGTGTTGTTGATGGGGTTCGGTCCGTTCGCGCGCTGGAAGCGCGCTGGAATTTTGGAGTTGTTCCGTACGCTGCGTTGGCCGCTCGCCGCGAGCGCGCTGCTCGCGCTTGTATTGCCGTACGCGATTGGCGGCCGCAATAGCGTCGCATTGTTCGTCGCGTTGATGATGGCGTTCTGGGTGATTGGAACGGCGTTGCTCGATCCGTGGCAGCGGTGGCAGAAGCTCGGCGGGCAGGGGCGCCGCCTGCCGCGCAGTGTGCTCGGCATGGCCGCTGCGCATCTCGGCGTCGGCGTATTCATCATCGGTGTTGCAGTAGATACGAGCTTCGGGACCGAGCGTAATCTGCGTGTTGCTGAAGGTGATCGCTTCGAGGCTGGCGGCTACGAGTGGTCGTACCAGGGCGTCCGCGAGGTCGCGGGTCCGAACTGGGACGCGGTTGAGGGCGAGTTCATGGTGTCCCGCAGTGGCGACGCGGTGACGACATTGCGGCCGCAGAAGCGTGTGTATCGCGTACAGACACAGCCGATGACGCAGGCCGCGATCCATCCGCGGCTGACGCGCGACCTGTACGTCGTGCTCGGCGAACCGCTCGGCGATGGCGCGTGGAGCGCGCGGGTCAATGTGAATCCGATGGTCCGGTGGATCTGGCTCGGGGCACTATTGATGGCGCTCGGCGGCGCGCTCGCGGTCAGCGACCGGCGGTACCGCTGATGCGCTATTTCCTTCCCCTCCTGGCATTGCTGGCGATTGGCGCATTGTTCTGGGTTGGCCTGGGGCTGAAGCCGACTGTCGTTCCGTCGCCGCTGATCGGTCACCCCGTTCCGGCCTTCGAACTGCCGCTCCTTGAGGATCCCGAACGAACTTTTACTCAGGCAGACCTCGAGGGCCGTGTTTCGCTCGTGCATGTATGGGCGACTTGGTGCGTAACGTGTCGCGCGGAGCATCCGACGCTGCTCGCATTTGCTCGAACGGGCCGTGTACCCGTCATCGGATTCGTTTACAAGGACGACCGGGCGCTCGCAACGCGTTGGCTCGAAAGCGTGGGCAACCCGTATGTATTCAACGTGTTTGACGAAGCCGGCACGGTTGCGATCGATTGGGGCGTTTATGGCACGCCCGAGACCTTCGTCGTCGACCGCGGCGGCATCATTCGCTATAAGCACGTTGGGCCGCTCACCGCCGAACTCATCGAGCGTGAGTTGATTCCGCTACTCGACGCACTTGGAGCGGGGCAGTGAAGCGCGCGCTGCTGCTATTGCTCGTACCGGTCGCTGCGTTCGCGATTGACACGGCCACGTTCGAGGACCCTGCGACCGAGGCGCGCTATCGCGCGCTCATCGCCGAAATTCGTTGCTTGGTCTGTCAAAACCAGTCGCTCGCCGATTCGAATGCACCGCTTGCAGTCGATCTACGCGAGGAGGTCCGCGCACAGATCGCCGGCGGCGCGAGCAACGACGACATCGTCCGATACCTGACTGCCCGATACGGCGATTTTGTGTTGTACAAACCCCGGTTCACTGCGGTCACCGCGGCGTTGTGGCTCGCGCCGATGCTGTTACTGCTCATCGGCGGCGCGCTTGCCTGGCGTGCGCTCTCGGGGCCTGGCCCTGCAGGCCGTGTCCACGACGAAGCTGCGCGCGCGAAGATACGCACCTTACTCGACGACCGGGACGCGCCATGACCTTCTGGATTCTTGCAGCCGCGCTGACCTTAATTCCCGTCGCCGTACTGGCGCGCGCGCTATGGCACGGGCACGAGTCCGTTGGATCACGCGCGGCGAGGCTCGCAATCTACCGCAATCGACTCAGCGAACTCGACGACGACCGCGCCGCGGCAAAAATCGATGACGCACAATATCTGGCTGCGCAGCGTGAACTTGAAGACGCGGCGCTCGACGACGTCGAAACCGCGGGCGAGGCCACCGCGGACGACGGGCGACCTCTGGGTGCGCTGATTTTCGTCTCCATCGTCGTACCGGTGGTCGCATTTGCGCTCTACTACACGCTCGGCGCATCGCGGACGGCGCCAGCGCCCGAGTTGCCCAACTTGGTTTCCGAACTCGACGCGCGCCTCGCCGAGACACCCGACGACTTACAGGGATGGATGCTGCTCGGACGCTCCCGTGTTGTGCTTGGCGATTTTGACAAAGCCGTCGATGCATGGCGGAACGCTCAGCGGCTGTCACCTGACGATCCGACAGTACTGGCAAATCTCGGCGAAGCGCTCGTGCTGACGGACGCATCACAACTCACTGGCGAAGCGCTTTGGATGTTCGACGCTGCGCTCGCTGCGGACCCACACAACCCGAAAGCCTTGTGGTATGGCGGGCTCGCGGCCGAGGCGGTTGGCAACAACGCACTCGCGGCGACCCGCTGGCGCGAATTGCTCGCGCTCGACCCGCCCGATGTGCTCCGCGAGGTAATCGAACGGCGACTGTCGGGTTCGACGGGTTGGCGAATCGAGGTCGAGGTCGTGCTCGGCGAGGGACTCGCCATGCCGATGCCGGGCGCGGTACTTTTCGTGACCGCGCATGCAGTGGAAGCGACATCGGGCCCGCCCCTCGCCGCGGTGCGCGTCCCCATCGATCGATGGCCGTTACGACTTGCGCTGACGGAAGCCGCCGCAATGCTGCCGGACACGGTGCTGGCCGAATACGATGCGTTGCGACTCGTCGCGCGCGTCAGCCGCGCGGGGACTGCAGCGCGTGACGCTGGGGATATTGTCGGCCGCTCGGAGTGGCGTCACGGCGATGAATTGGTTCGCATTGTCTTGGATGAGGTCCTCGAATGAGCACCCGCGTCGTCTTGCCGGGTATGCCAAACCTCGGGCGTGGCTATCTTGGCGCGCTAGCGACTTTCACGCGAACCGCGCCAGGACCGGATACGCGCATCCCGGTTACGGAGCTTGTCACCGGGCCGCTGCACCTCGACCGCGACCGGCTTGCGCGGTACAGCGTGTGCTGCGGATTTGGACACGCCGCAGTCCCCATCACCTATCCGCTTGTGTTCACGTTCCCCTTGCAGCTCGCGTTGATGACTCGGTCGGATTCGCCACTCAGATTGCCCGGGCTCGTGCACCTCGGCGTGAACCTCGTTTATTCGCGCGCGCTCGACGTCGCGGCCACCTACCGCGCATCTTGCTCAGTCGTGCGACAGGCGAATACGGAGCGGGGGCTCGAGTTCACCCTCGGCATCGCGCTGTGTGACGCGGACGGCGAAACCGCCTGGGTCGGAGAAAGCCGGATTCTCGCGCGGTCCGCCGTGCCATCTCGTTCGCGCCGGCCCTCGCGCACGCGTACACCAGAGGTCGCTGGTCCTGAGATTGAAGAGATCACGGCCGCGGGCAACGTCGGCCGCCGGTACGCGCAAGTCTCGGGCGACTGGAACCCAATTCACCTAGGTCGACTCGGGGCACGCGCACTCGGCTTCGACCGACCCATCGCACATGGAATGTGGACGCTCGCGCGGATGGTCGCGGCCACGGGGCGTGGTGGCAAAGGCGAGTCGCTCGACGCCGACTTCATTTCGCCGCTTCGTCTTCCCGGCCATCTGAGCCTACGCGGAACCCCTTCTCGGGTCGGCGCATTCGACGCTTCGACCGGTCGACTCGTCGCCCTCGCGGAAATGAAGGATATTCCCTAGGGGATTGTCGGTAATCCACCCATTGTCCGTGTTCGGTGTGGGTGGGTTAATGGTTGCCATATGAGCGCAGCCGCGGAAATGGTCCTTCCGATGACCGACGAACGGGACGTGCGCGTCCAGACCGTCACCGATTTCGCCGAATTCGCGGCGATGGAGCGGGAATGGGATGCGCTCGTCGATGCGAGCGGCATCGACCATCCGTTCTTGCACCATGCTTGGCTGCATGCATGGTGGTCGGCATTCGGTGCCGACAAGTCACTGCAAATCATCACGGTATTCAAGGATGGCGCGTTGATCGGCGCGGCGCCCCTCATGCGCGTGGAGCAGCGCATCGCTGGATTACGGGCGCGGACGCTCACGTCAATCGCGAACGACCATACGCCACGGTTTGAACTCATCACGGCGCGGGGGTATGAAACACTCGCACACGCGGCGATGTGGCGCCAGATTACCGACTCGATCGAGTGGGACGTGCTACAACTCCGCCAACTCCCTTGTGATTCCCAAACACTCACGCGCCTGCGCGAATCTGCGCGCCGACTCGGTCTGCCGGTGGGCACCTGGGATGCCGAACGCTCGCCGTATGTCGAATTCAAGGGCTCGTGGGATGACTATTTCTCAAGCCTTGGCTACAACCATAAACGCAATGTCGGCAAGGCATTGCGTCGCCTCGAGCGGACCGGAAAAGTCGAACTCGAGGTAGTCGATTCACCCGACGGACTTGACGCTGCGTTAGCGGAAGGGATGCGCATAGAAGCGCTCGCCTGGAAGCAGGACGCGGGCACCGCGATGACGTCGCGTGACGATGTTCAGGCGTTCTATGAGACGTTTGGGCGGGATGCGGTAGAGCGGGGCTTGTTGCGCCTGTATTTCCTCGTCTACGACGGGAAGCGAATCGCGTTTTCGTATGGTTTGATCTTCCGGCGCATGATTTTCGTGCTGAAAGGCGGCTATGATCCGGAATTCAGTAAATATTCCCCGTATAACGTCCTCTATTCGCTCGTATTCAAGTCCGCCATCGAGGCGGGGCTTGAGGGCTATGACTTCCTCGGCCACGACGAGCCCTTCAAGATGAAATGGACGGAGACGGTCCGTCCGCAGTGCTGGTTGTTCGTTTTCTCCCGTTCCCTCCGCGGCCGCTTGCTGCATACCTTGAAATTCGCCGTTATTCCGCGCATTCGCGCCCTCTTGCGGTAAGTCCCTGAGTCAAATTGGGTGTTTTACCAATTGTTCACGTAGGGGGCGTAGTGGGTTAATGACTGCACGATGTTAACCGACTCGCAAGGGGGCTACGCCATGCTTGCACACTGCTATAGCGCACCGTCGCTACGATACAACCACGCACTGACCGCCATCGGCCGCTTGGCCAGCGCCGATGAGCCGTGCCCGAACTGGCACGTGCTGTGGACACGCAACAATTGTGAGCAGCTGGTTTACCAGCAACTGCTCGCAAAGGGCTTCGATGCATTCCTTCCCCAAGTCGACCGCTGGCGCAGCCGCGGCGGCTTCCGCTACCTGTCGCGCACGCCGATGTTTCCCGGCTATGTGTTTCTGCACCATGCCGTTGATAAGTGGAGCTACCTAGAGGTCTGTAAGACGCGTGGCATCGTCAAGCTACTCGGCGAGCGGTGGGATCGGCTGGCAATCATTCCGGACCGCGAAATCGATGCGATCCGTCGGGCCCAAGCATCCGGCCTACCGCGTATGCAGCACCCGTATCTGCACGATGGCAAGCGGGTACGCGTCACGCGCGGCCCGCTCGCAAATGTCGAGGGCATCCTCGTCGAGCAGAGTCCTCAGCACGCTTGGCTGGTTCTGAGTGTCGAGTTACTGCGGCAAAGTCTGGCGGTCAAGATCGGCTGCGACGCAGTCATACCGGCATGAGTATCTTAATGAGACAAACGACCGTCTTCACGGCGGCCGTCGCGCTCGCGCTCGGCGCCGCGCCGGTGCTCGCGCAGACGAGCTACGTTTCACCGTCGATTTCGGTCGGCGTTGCCTATGACGACAACACGACGTCAACCTCCGCGGCGACCGATGAGGACATCATCCTTCGCGTGACGCCGGCGCTTGAAGGCGGCTGGCGCGGACCGCGCGGAACGTTCACGGCGCTGCATACCTTCGATATGGAGCGCTACAAGGACAACGATCAGTTCGACGACGTGCAAGTTCGTCGGCGGACCTCGCTCGACGGCGATTATCGGCTCAGCGAGCGCATGGACTTCGCGGGCAGCATTTCGACCGCAGCCAGTGACGTGGCCGGTGAGCTCGTACCGGAAGTCGGGCTCGAGCTCGGGCGGCGCGAAGCCCGCCGACATGCTGCAGACGCCGAGTTCAGCTACCGAATGACGCAGCGCATGCGAGGCACGTTCGGGGCCGGTTGGAGCCGCGACGACGTCGAGGCAGGCACCGATGCAACCACCGCGATGGGTTCGGTCGGCGCCGCGTACGTTGCAAATGAGCGGCATACATGGACCGGCGATTATGTGTACCGCCGATACGAGTTCAACGGTGGCGGACCGATTGAAGCGCACATCGGCCTGTTCGGCTGGGAAACGGCGATGAGCCCGCGCTCGACGCTGATGGTTCAGGCCGGACCGCGATACACGGATGGCGAGACCACGCCGGAGGTCTTCGTCGCCACGACCTACGACATGCTCACGTCGAGCCTGTCATTCAACTTCGCGCGGTCACAGAGCACGGTGCTCGGACAGTCGGGGCTCGCGGATAGCCATTCCGCGTGGGTGTCCTACATCCAGCAATTCGGGACCGACATGGTCTTGCAGTTGTCGCCGAGCTATTCGCAGCTAGAGCGGGCCGACCGCGACGTGAAGGTCGCGCGGGCGCTCGTCGAAGTTCGCAAGCTCCTGAGCCGCAACCTGTCCGTGCGCGGCAGCTATCAGTGGAGCCGGCAGGACGGGAGCCTTGATGCCCTCGGCCCCATCGAGCTCACCCGCAATGTCATTTTCGTTGGCTTGACCTGGGACTTTAACCCGCAGCCGACGACCGAAAATTCACTCACCCGGAGGCGTCAATGAGAGCCCTGATACTGTTGTGTTTGACGCTGGTCATGACCAGCCCGCCCGTCGCCGCACAAGTCGACGACGATTACCGCATCGGCCCGGCGGACGTTCTACGAATCTCGGTCTGGAATGACGAGAGCCTGAGCGGCACCGTACCGGTCCGGCCCGATGGCATGATCTCGCTGCCGCTGCTCAACGACGTGAAGGCCGCCGGCCTCACGCCGCTGCAGCTTCGTGAGAGTCTCATCGACCAACTTGGTCATTACATGCCGGCGCCGGAAGTCTCCGTCATCGTCGAGCAGGTGCGTAGCTACGCAGTGTCCGTGCTGGGCCAGGTCACCAATCCAGGCCGCTACGAGCTTCAGCGTGAATCGACTGTGCTTGAAGTGATCGCCGAAGCCGGTGGCTTCACCGAGTTCGCCGATTCGTCTCGTATCACCATCCTTCGGAACAACGGTGATCAGCGCGAGCAAATCCGGTTCAACTACAAAGGCGTTGTTTCCCGCCGCGGGCGCCAGGAAAACCTGGTGGTCCAGGCCGGTGACGTGATTGTGGTGCCGTGATGCAGAATTTTGGACAGAATGTATCGACCACGGATCAGGTCTGGGGCGCGCTGAAGCGGCGCCGCTGGTTGGCCGTACTCTTGTTCGCCAGCGCGTTCGCCGTCATCGCGAGCATTGCCTACGCGTTACCCGACTACTATCGCGGCAGCGCATCGATTCTGATCAACCACGATGAGGGCCCCGCATCGATTCGCTCGTCAGTGAGCGACGATTTGGAGCCTCGGCTGTTCACGGTTACGCAGCGCGTGACGAGCCGCGGCAACCTGATGCAGCTGATCGACGAAGAGGGCTTGTATTCGGAAGCGCGTGAAAAGAGCACCGAGCACGCGCTCGTGGAGCGTATGCGCCGCGACATCACCATCGAGCGTGAACGCGTGGACGTACCGTGGGGCCGCGACTCGACCATGGCGTTCACACTGACCTATCAGGGCTTCGACCGCGAATCGGTCGCGCGGGTTACCAATCGACTCGCCGAGCTCTATGTGGGTGAAAACACCAGCATTCGCAATCGGCAAGCGAGCGACGCCGCATCGTTCCTGAAGGCGCAGCTCGACAACGCGAAAGCGAAACTCGACGAACACGAACGTGCCATCAATGCGTACCGCGAATCGCGTCTCGGCGAACTTCCGGAACAGCAGTCCGCGAATCTCGCTACGCTCGAGCGGCTGAATGCGCAACTGCGCATGAACAACGAGAATCAGCTTCGCACGATGGAGCGGCGCCGCGAGCTTTCGGCAAGGATGGATGCCGAGGGGTATTCCAGCGGCGACGGAACGAGCGGCCGATTGTCCCGTCTGCGGCAGGAACTCGCGGATTTGCGCACCCGATACAGTGAGAATCATCCGGACGTCATTCGGGTTCAAGCCGAGATCGATGGTCTTCAGGGACGTGGATCCGCGGCGTCCAGTGCCGTGCCCAGCGCGCTGGGATCGCAGGTCACGCGCCTTGACGAGGAGCTTGCGGCGTTGCGCCGTGAAGAGACGCGGTTGAAGAACTCGACCGCCGTCTACGAGCAGCGGATCGCAAACATGCCGCGGCGCGAGCAGGAGCTGTCCGCGTTGACGCGTGACTACAACGCAATCCGTGAGCAGTACACAGAATTGCTTGCGAGCTACGAGGATGCCTTGCTCGCCGAATCGTTGGAGCAGGGTAATCGACAAGAGTTTCAGATCATGGACTACGCGGTTGCCCCGGACGATCCGGCTGGCCCGCCGCGCACACGTTTGTTGCTGATGGGGTTTGTCGTCTCGTTGATGCTTGCGGGCGCCGGTGTGGTGATTCGAGAACAGCTCGATTCGTCATTCCACTCCATCGACGAACTCAAATCGTTCACGGGTGTTCCGGTGGTCGCAGGCATTCCGCGCATCATCACCTTCGGCGATCTTGTTCGGGGATGGGTGCGCGTCGGCGCATCGGTCACCGCCGCCGTCGCGCTCCTTTCGGTGCTCGTCGTGGGTGGTTATCTCTATGGCACCGATAACACGGCGCTCGTTTCAATGATGACAGGGAGGGCCTCATGAATACCCGAGTGAGCAGCGTCACCAAGCCGAGCCGCGTGCGTAACCGACAAGAGTTCACGCTCGCCCAACTCAAGCAGGCGCGCAAACGAATCGATCCACATGTCGTGAGCCTGACCGCGCCCGACTCGTACGAGGCTGAGCAGTACCGCAAACTGCGGTACGTACTCGAGCAGCGTCACACCCCAGGCGACGGTCTCTTGGTCGGTATCGGGAGCCCTGCGCCGGGCGACGGAAAGTCACTGACCGCGTTGAACCTTGCCGGTTCGCTCGCGCAAGACATGGGCGCGCGGATTCTATTGATCGATGCGGACCTGCGGCGGCACTCGTCCGCTATCCGCCAGAACCTCGCACTGGGCAATGTCGCAGTGCCGGGTTTGGTCGATGCGATCGTGACACCCGAGTTGTCGCTGCAGAAAGTCACGCGCCGAATCGCGCCGCTGAACCTGTCGTTCGTACTCACCGGGAGCAAGACTTCGGCACCGTACGAAGTGCTTTCGTCGCCGCGGCTCGGGGAATTGTTCGACGAAGCGCGTCGTAACTACGACTACGTGATCGTCGATTCGCCGCCAATTGTTCCGGTCTCGGACTGCCGCGTGATCTCACGCTGGATCGACGGTTTCCTCATGATCGTCGGCGCACATCTCACCCCACGGCCGATGCTTGCGGAGTCGCTCAACATACTCGGACCCGAGAAAGTGTTCGGGTTGGTCTACAACGGCGGCGAGGAATTGCTGACGAAGTACTACGGCTACGGCTACCAGGGCTACGGCCGGCCGGCGCGTGAAAGCTCCAAGGACGGGGACTCTTGGCTCCAGGAGACAGAATCCGTATTCGGGTGGAAACGACGGAATGGCTGAGCGGACCCTGATACTCGGATCGGGCACGCTTGCGCGTGCGCTCGTGGACGAGATCAACGCGCGCCCGCAGGGGCGGTATACGGTGATTGGCGTGGTCGCGGAAGATGCCGTGCCCCGCACGGGCTCGTTCAATTGCCCGGTTTTGGGCGTGCTCGATGACTTGCCGCGTGTGATTGCGGCGTATCAACCGCAGCGCATCGTAATTGCGCTCAGCGAGCGGCGCGGACACCTGCCGGTCGACCACCTGGTCGAGGCGCGCACGCGTGACGGCATTCAGGTCGAGCAGGGCACCGACGTCTACGAATGGTTGACCGGAAAGCTCGCCATCGAGTCACTGACGCCGAGCAACCTGATTTTCTCGCGTGACTTTCGGCCGATGCGACTCACGCAGTATGCGACGCGCGCGGTCAGCGTTGTAGCCGCAGTTTTCGGGCTCGCACTGTTCCTGCCGCTACTCGTCGTGGTCGCGCTCGCAGTGAAACTCGATTCGCGCGGGCCGGCGCTGTTTGTACAGGACCGCGTCGGCCTCGGTGGTCGCCGGTTCCGGCTTTACAAGTTCCGGAGCATGCGTACGACGAAGGCGCGGTCCGAATGGGCTGGCGATAATGATGATCGCATCACCCGCGTCGGGCGCATCTTGCGTAAATACCGCATCGACGAGCTACCGCAGCTTTACAACGTGCTGCGTGGCGACATGAATCTGGTCGGGCCACGGCCTCACCCATTGTCCAATTTCGAGATGTTCGTTCTCGTGTCGCGGAACACACCTCAGCACGGGAGCCAGATTCCGTACTACTCGCTTCGGTCCTCGGTGCGACCCGGCATTACCGGCTGGGCGCAGGTTCGCTACAAGTACGCGAACGGGCTTGGCGAGGAAATCGAGAAGCTTCGCTACGATCTGTACTACATCAAGCACTACTCGCTCGTGCTCGATCTACGGATTCTGTTTGAAACGGTGCGAGTCATCGTCGGCGGGCGCGGTGAGGTTGAGTTACCAACCGCCGGCCACGCGTCGAGGAGCCTGTGATGACCCAAAACGTCGTTGCGTTGGGCGGTGGGGCGATGATGGTCGGTGCACATCGTGTGCTCGCATCAACTGATGCGACCGACGCGAACGCTGTCATTGCCACGCGGGAGAGCGTGAGCCTCTTGACGGAATACTTCGATGGCAGTTGCGTGCAAGGCGCCCATCCAAGCGCCGCGCAAGGGCGCCGCATCCGTCGCGTGTCGCTGTCGCCGGGACGCGTGCGGGCCACGCCGGAGGCGGTCGCCGCGATCGCACGCGCAGACACCATCGTGATTGGCCCTGCGAGTCTATACGGCGAGATTCTTCCGACCCTGCTTGTGCGTGGTATCGCCGGTGCGATTGCGGCAAGCCGCGCACCGATAGTTTTCGTGATGAACCTGATGACGGAGCCGGGTGCGACAGATGGCTACACAGGCACCGACTTTGTCCTGACCTTACGCAGGCACGTAAAGCAGTTGCCGATGGCATTGACCGTGCTCGTCAACGACGCGCCGATTCCAGAACTGATAAGCGCCCGTTGCGCGCGCGCGGGCCAGCGCCCGGTACTGGTCGACGATGCGACGTTGTCGAATCTTGGTTGCAGCGTGGTGCGAGCGGATTTACTCGCTGACGAAGCACAAGCGCGCCACGATGGGGCGAAACTCGCGGCAGCCCTTGACGCGCTCAAGCGGGTCACTGTGCAATGAGCCGCGTCGAACAAATCATGACGCAGGAATGGTGGCGGCCGGGTCCGGTGCAGCCAGCCGTGAGGCAACCGACTGCGTCGACGACTCAGGGCAGCAGTCGGGGAACCGTGGCCTTCCGGTCGTTGCTGGCGTTCCTATTCGTCCTACTGCTGTCGCCACAATCGTTGTTCACGTTTCTACAGCCGTTTCGTCTCGCGTTCGTAACGGCGGGGATCGCGGTGTTCGCCTACCTGATGTACCGGATGTCCGCGCGGGAGCCGTTGGTGGAAGCGACACCCGCGGTAAAACTGGTTGGACTCATCGTGGCTTGGGCCGTCATCACCGTGCCATTCTCGCAGTGGCCGGGTGGCAGCGTCACGTTCATGATTGAGATGTACTTCAAGACGCTGGTCGTGTTTCTGCTGCTCGCGCACGTCGTCGACTCCGAGTTTCGGTTCCGTCGCATTGCCTGGGCGATGACGCTGATGTCGGTGCCGCTTGCGTTCACCGGTATTTCCAACTACCTGGCGGGCGATTTCGCCGGGGGCAATGGGCGCATCCTCGGCTACGATGCGCCGCTGACGACAAACCCAAACGACCTTGCGCTGACGCTGAACCTGATACTTCCGCTCGCCATCGGCCTGTTCCTCGATTCTGGACGATTCGTCGCGAAGGCATTCCTGATTTGCGCAATCGCGCTGTCGGTCGGTGCAATCATCGCGACGTTCTCGCGTAGCGGGTTCCTCACGCTCGCCGTCATTGGATTGTTTTATGCCTGGCGTCTCGTCTGGCGCGGACGCGCGGCGCTCGTTGCCGTCGTGGCCGTGCTCGGAATCGGCGCCGCGCCGTTCCTTCCGGGCCACTACTGGGATCGATTATCGACTATCACGGCCATCGAGGAGGACACGAGCGGGTCGGCACAGGAACGCTGGAACGACACCAAAGCCGCGGTGACGTATGTTGCCGGTAACCCGATCATCGGCGCGGGAATCGGGCAGGGCACACTCGCGATGAACGCTGTGCGTGGCGACCGTTGGCTCAAAGTGCACAACGTCTACCTCGAGTTCGCGGTTGAACTCGGCTTGCCGGGCCTTGTTTTGTTCCTGTTGTTGCTTGGATCCAGTTTACGGAGTGCCGGCCTGGCGGAACGGATTGCAGCGCACGCACGCGCGAGTGGTGTATTCCATCTGTCAGAGGCAACTCGAGCGAGTCTGATTGGCTTTGCGGTCGCGGCAATCTTCCACCCAGCTGCCTACCATTTTTGGTTCTATCTGTTCGCGGGTCTTGCCCTCGCGGCGCGGGCGATTGCAACGCGTGACCTGTTGGAGGCGAACCCATGAGCGCATCCCCCGCGACAGTCGCGACGCCGGCGCCAATCAGGGTCATGAAGTTCCTGACCATTTTCGCGCTCGGCGGCACGGAGAAGCAAGTCGTCACGACCGCCGGGCGCATGGACCCTGCGCGGTTTGAGGTCGAATTCGGCTGCTTCAAACAACGCGGTCAGTTACTCGATGAAGTGATCGAGCGCGGTACACCGATCGAAGAATATCCCATCCAGAGTTTCTTCCGTCCGGAGACCATACGCCAGCAACTCAAGCTCGCGCGCCACTTGCAGCGGCGCCACGTACAGGTCATGCACAGCTATAACTTTTATTCAAATGTGTTTGCGATTCCGGCGGCCCGACTCGCCGGCGTACCGTGTGTCGTCGCCTCGATTCGTGATACCGGTGTCTACCTCAACGCCGTGCAGCGTCGCGTGCACCGGGCGGTCTGCAGCCTGGCTCACCGGATTGTCGTGAACGCCGATGCGATTCGCGATTGGCTCGTCGAAGACGGATACGATGCTGACCGGATATCGGTCATTCCCAACGGGTTGGACACCGAAGCGTACGCACGGCGCCGAGGCGGGACTGCCGTTCGTGAGAGCCTCGGACTCGCGCCGGATGCGCGCATGGTTGTCGTCCTCGCGCGGATCAATCGAGACAAGGGCATCGATTGCTTCGTCGATGCGGCGGCGCGCCTTGCCTCTCGCTTCCCATCCGCGGAGTTCGTCATCGTTGGCGGCGACTTCAAGCCCCACCCGGACGGCAGGATTCCGGCAGAAGTCGCGTACCGCAAGGAAGTCGAGGCCCGGGCGGCGCGGGCGGGCATTGGCGAGCGACTCCATTTCACCGGCTTTCGGACGGACATTCCGGAAATACTTGCCGAGTCGGCACTCTCCGTACTCCCTTCATTCAGCGAGGGGTTGTCGAACACGTTGTTGGAATCGATGGCGGCGGGCGTTCCGGTCGTAGCGACCGATGTCGGCGGCACGCCCGAAGCCGTCGTCGATGGCCAGAGTGGTCTGCTCGTGCCACCGCGCGACGTGCCGGCGCTCGCAGACGCAATGGCACGTGTACTCGAGAACGACGTGCTCGCCGCGCGGCTTGCCGAGAACGGTCGCCGCCAGGTGACTGAGCGCTTTTCGTTCAGCCACACCGTGAGCGCGAATGAACAACTTTACCTGGACACTTTGGGAGTTACCGATGCAGCCAATTAGCAGCCACGCAGGGCCGGAGATCTTTTCGACCTGTCCGCCTTCCGCCGGGGCCGACCCGAGCCGGTATATGAAGCAGGTCATCAGTACCGCACGCTGGAGCGAGCAGGCGGGCTGCACCGGCATGCTCGTATACGCGGATAACTCACAGGTCGATCCGTGGCTGCTCGCGCAAGTCATTGTCGAACACACCGAGGCGCTCGCACCATTGGTTGCGGTCCAACCGGTGTACATGCACCCCTATACCGTCGCGAAGCGCATCACGTCGATCGCGGCGCTGTACGGTCGGCGCGTTTATCTGAATATGGTTGCGGGTGGATTCCGCAACGATTTGCTCGCGCTCAATGACGCGACCCCGCACGACCGCCGCTACGACCGCCTCGTCGAGTACACGCAAATCGTCATGCAGCTGCTGCGTGGAGACACCGTCAATTTCCATGGCGAGTTCTATCGCGTCGAAGGGCTCCGGCTTGAGCCGGCATGCCCGCAAGACCTGCTGCCAGGCTTGTTTGTATCGGGCTCATCGAGCGCGGGCCAGGCTGCTGCCCGCGCCTTGGGTGCAACAGCAATTGAGTATCCGCAACCGGCAAAAGCAGGCCGTACGGCGGCGATGGGTAATGCAGGAATTCGCGTCGGCATCGTCACTCGTTCGGACGCGGAGGCCGCATGGACCGTGGCCCAGCAGCGATTCCCGGAGGACCGGCGTGGGCAGCTCACGCATCAGTTAGCGATGAAAGTGTCCGACTCGCAATGGCATCAACAGCTGTCGACGCTTGCGAAGTCGCGTGGTAAACAACGCGACCCGTACTGGCTCGTTCCTTTCGAGAACTACAAGACCATGTGCCCGTATCTCGTAGGCGATTACCGCGAGATTGGCGCCGAGCTCGCGGCCTACATCAATCTTGGCTACCGAGCGTTCATCACGGACGTACCCGCCGACCCCGAGGACCTTGGGCACATCGGATGTGCTTTTAATTTCGCGCAGGAGGAGATCAAATGCCGCAACGCCTTCAAGACTGGGTAACCGCGCAGGCGGAGCTGCGCCCTGACGCGACCGCGGTCGCGTTGAATGGCAATGCGCTGACCTACGAGGAGCTCGACATCCTGTCGACGCAGCTCGCACGGACGCTCATCGAAAATGGTTGCCGTCCCGGCGACCGCGTCGGCATGCTCATGCCAAAAATTCCGGTGGCGATCGCGACCGTGATTGGTATCTATAAAGCCGGCTGCGTGTACGTACCGTTGGACCCAGCGAGCCCGGCATCGCGCCTCGCATCAATCATTCGAAGTGCAAAAGCCCACTGGGTGCTCGCAGCCGGCGGCGTGTCGGAGACGGTGCGCGAGTTACGCGACAAACACGGGTTCGGCGACGGCCTGTCGGTTGCGTGGCTGGACCCGGTCAGCCCGGTGGATTTGGATGTCGGCGGTTTCACCTATCGCGACGTTGTGGGATGTCCGGCGCTAGGGCTTCCTGAGCGTCGCGCGGGTGACGCGACCGCTCATCTGCTCTTCACGTCGGGATCGACCGGAGTCCCAAAAGGGGTCGTCATCACGCACCGCAATGTCATCACATTTGTTGAATGGGCGGTGCGTCATTTCGGCATCGATGCCACGGACCGCGTCTCAGGCCATTCGCCGCTCGCCTTCGACCTTTCGGTATTCGATATTTTCGGTGCGTTCGCCGCCGGCGCTGAGCTGCAACTCGTGCCCCCCGAATGCAACCTGATGCCGAACCGCCTCGCCGAATGGATTGAGCGGACGCGCCTCACACAATGGTTCTCGGTACCGACAGTACTCAATTACATGGCGAAATTCGACGCGATCAATCGCGGCGCATTTCCTGAACTCCGTCGCGTGTTGTGGTGTGGCGAAGTGCTGCCGACGCCGTCGTTGATCTATTGGATGCAGCGCTTACCACACGCTCGATTCACGAACCTGTATGGACCGACCGAGGCGACCATTGCGAGCAGCCACTACACGGTCGACGCGTGCCCACTCGACCCGACCGCCGAGATTCCGATCGGCAAGCCGTGCGGCGGGGAAGACCTGCTGGTGTTGGACGATGCCGGCGAGCCGGCGCCACGCGGTACGACCGGAAACCTGTACATCAAAGGTGTCGGACTCAGCCCCGGCTATTGGCAGAGTCCCGAGCTCACGCGCAAGGCGTTCGTGACGGGCGCCGATGGCGAGCGTATGTACAAGACGGGTGACCGCGCCCGCATTGGCCCGGACGGATTGCTCTATTTCGCCGGGCGCGAGGACATGCAAGTCAAAAGCCGCGGATATCGTATCGAACTGGGTGAGATTGAGGCCGCCTTATCGGCTGTCCGGCGCCTACGCGAGAGCGTCGTCGTCGCGGTCCCGAGTCCGGGCTTCGACGGCGCGACCTTGTGCTGCAGCTTCGTCGCGGCCGACAAACCCGCCATTTCTGCCGCGGAGCTTCGCTCCGAGCTTGGCCGGTGGTTGCCGGCCTACATGATTCCGAGTCGATTCCGTGCTCACTCGGCGTTGCCAAAGAATGCGACAGGGAAGATCGACCGCAAAGCGTTGCGGGAGGAATGGACAATCGAAGTCGAACAGGAGGTCGTGGATGCACGAAAGAGCGCTGCCAGTTGACCGGATCACGGCGATCTTCGAGGGGCGGCTAGGTATTCTGGTACCTGCCGCAGATGCCGACCTCTTCTCAACGGGTTCGCTGGACTCATTGTCATTCATCAACCTGCTGCTGCATCTCGAATCTGAGTTCAACGTGTCGATACCGCTTGAAAAACTCGACCTCGAGCAGTTCAGTACGGTCAATCGAATTGCGGCATTCATCGCCGATGCGCAAGGCGAGACGACCGCGTTCGACTCTCAACTCGCGACGAGTGTGGGGTAGGGCATGGGCGCCGTCAGAGCAATGGAAGACCGCGACCTACCCCAGGTTGCTGCATTGTATGAGCGCGTCATCGGCCTCAAGGACGGTCAAGACCGCGAGCATCTGCGCGAACGCCTGATGCGCGTCTTCGTCGACCACCCATGGCGCGACGAGCGATTGCCATCCCGCGTCTACGAGGAGGCGGATGGAAGCATCGTCGGATGTCTCGGCGTCGTTCCGCGCCCGATGATGCTGAACGGCAAGCCGGTTACAGCGGCGATCAGTCATAGCTTTCTCGTGCAACCGTCGAGCCGCGCGAGCCTGGCTGCGTTGCACCTTGTCCGCGAATTTCTCGCCGGCCCGCAGGATCTAGCGATGTGCCAAGGCGACGACATCTCACGCAAGTTGTGGGAGATGACCGGCGGTGCGACGTCCCAGGTGTATAGCCTGTGCTGGACGCGTCCGTTGAAGCCAAGTCGTTATGTGCTCTCTTTCCTGCAACGCCGTGGCCTGCCGGCCGGCGCCGTCGCGGTCTTAGAGCCGTGTTGTCGGGTGGTCGACGCATTAACGCCACACGTGGCGGGGCGGGCATTCAGGCTACCGCCGCCGACCGGCGCCGACGCCGAGATGGACGGCGATACGCTGTGCGAGTCCTTGCCGCGCGTGACGGCGAGTCGATCGCTGACGCCGACTTACAACGCGGGGACCGCGAGTTGGATGCTTGAGACACTCACGGCGAACCCGGCGCGCGGCGGCCTGCACAAGCGGATTGTGCGCGACGGTGCGCGCGTACTGGGGTCGTATGTCTACTACCTCCAGCCGGACGGCATGGCAGAAGTCGTCCAGCTCGCGGCCGACGACGCAACGGTCGACGCCGTGCTCGACCACTTATTCCATCAGGCGGCGTCTGACGGCGCTCTGGCGGTGTCCGGGCAGGTGGACCCGATGTTGTTCCGCGCGCTGTCGGGCAAGCAGTGCGTTTTCCATCACGAGAACGACTCCTGGATGTTGGTGCACGCCCGTGACGCCGAGATCCGTGACGCAATCAATTCCGGACGGGCATTCATCTCACGCATGGAGGGCGAATGGTGGATCAGCGCGCTACTAAGATAAGTCTCACGCGGACGCCGAGCCGCACCGAATTCATACCCGGTTGGCCGACGTTGCCGCCAAGGGCGCTGTTGCACGGCGCCGGCGCCGCGCCTGCGTTCCCGTTCAACGCACCTCGCGTGCGCTGGATATACCGTGCGACCAACGCGATCTATCATTTATTCACCGCGCTGCCGCTGCGGCCCGATGACGTCGTGCTCGTACCGGACTACCACAGCGGTAACGAGGTCTGGGCAATGCGTGCCGCCGGAGCGAATCTCGTCTTCTATCCAATCGGGCGGGACCGGCGCCCCGATATGGCCGCGCTGAAGCGGCTATTTCTAGCGCACAAGCCGCGCGTGCTGTATTCGATTCACTATCTTGGCTGGCCTCAGCCGCTTGACGAACTGCAGGCGCTCTGTGCCGACGGCAACACGCTCCTCATCGAGGATTGCGCATTGTCGATGTTCGGCCGACACAAGGGCCGGCCGCTCGGCAGCATTGGCGACTACTCAATCTATTGCCTGTACAAGACGTTTGCCGCGCCGAACGGTGGCTTGTTGGTCGAGAACGGCGAGCCGTTGCCGTCGCTCGATAAGCTCCGCTTTCGTTCGTGTGGCGCGTTATCGACGGCTGGCCGGACAGCAGAGCTTCTTGTCGAGTGGGCACGCTCGCGTGCACCGACCGCAGGCGCCGCATTGCAGCGCGCGAAGCACCGGGTGGGCCGCGCGTTGACGAATATGCGCGTCGAACGCGAGCTCATCGGCAATATCGGGTTCAACGCCGATGCGGTCGATCTCGAGATATCGCCTTTGAGCCAACGACTTGCCCGCGGTATTGATGCTGAAGCGATTCGCCACCAGCGTCGGGAGAATTTTTCGTATCTGCGTGCGAACCTCCCAGCCCGCGTATCGGTCCTCGCTGACGACATCGGAGACGATGCGTGCCCCTTGTTTTTGCCGATGCGGGTTCACGACAAAGACGGCCTGTCACGCGCATTGAACGAACGCGGCATCACCGCGCTTGAGTTCTGGAACTATGGCGACCCGGATGCACGCGAGCATGAAGGTGAGGATTCACGCTATATGCGTCAGCACGTGTTGGGCTTGCCGATCCACCAGCAGCTGTCGCGTACGCAGTTGGATTACATGGCGGAAGCGATGTCCGACCTCGTGAAGTACTGCTGATGCTCGTCGTCCACACAATCGACGATACGCGCGGCTTCGAAGCGCTCGCCGACGAATGGCGAGGTTTGCTCGCTGAAAGTGCCGCGGACCCACTGTTCCTATCCTGGGAGTGGTTGTTCACTTGGTGGTGTACGCTCGGTGAAGGGCGCACGCTCCGCCTGATTACTGTACGTGACGGCGACCAGCTTGTGGCGGTCGCGCCGCTCGTCCTGCGCGGGCGTGCGATGCGTCGCTTGCAACCCTTCGAGGTCCTCGAGTTTCTCGGAACCGGTGCGGTCGGCTCGGACTATCTTGACCTGATTGTGCGTACCGGCTGCGAAGCCGGTGTGCTTCGCGCGCTACACCGACACCTCGCGGACAGCCGATACAGCCTTGAACTCAGCCACACCACGGGCGATTCGTCAGCCGCGAGCCAGCTTGCAACACGCCTCGCGGGCGCCGGTTGGGCCCGTGTCGACGAAGCCGTCGAAGTCTGCCCCTACATTGGGCTTGCAGGCCACGACTGGGATGGATACCTCGAAACGCTTGGGGCGTCGCACCGCTACAACGTCCGCCGGCGGTTCCGCAAGCTGGAGAAGACGTTCGACGCGCAGTTCGAGGTCGCCAACGACGAGCCATCGCGCCGGGCGTTTCTGGATGACTTGGTGCGGCTGCACCGGATGCGACGCGATACGCTCGGTGGGTCAGACGGACTGGACGACGATCGCTTGGTGGCGTTCCACGATGCCTTCACGCAGCGCGCGCTCGGCCGCGGCTGGCTTCGGTTGAACCGCCTGACACTCGACGGCACAGCAGTAGCTTCCGTCTATGGATTCCGGGTTGGACCCAAGTTCTATTTTTACCAGTCTGGGTTTGACCCGTCGTTCGGAAAGCACAGCGTTGGGCTGCTGGTCCTCGCTCAGTCGATCAGGTCCGCGCTTGAAGAGGGCGCCGACGAATACGACCTGCTGCATGGCAACGAGCGGTACAAATATCACTGGGCATCCTCTGAGCGCACGCTCACGCGCCACCACCTCTATCCGCCACATGCGCGCGGATTCGTCGCACGCCGCTTGTTCGGCCTCAAACAGCAGTTGAAGACATGTCGCGTCGCTTGATCAAAGCTGCCATCTCTGCGGCCGCGCACGGTATCGGTGCTGACCGGTGGGTGTCGCGTTGGCGCGGCGGCGAGCGTCCGCTGGTGCTGGGCTACCACCGGGTGGTCAACGATGTCGCAAATCGCGATGAAGTGGGCGATGGGACGATCCCGGCGATGCTCGTGAGTACGCGCACGCTGGAACAGCAGATTGATTGGCTGGCTCGTCGCTACGACTTCGTGTCGCTGGACGAGGCCGCCGCGCAGGCGACGAATCCGTCGCCACGCGCAAAGCCACTCGCTGCGATCACTTTCGACGACGGCTACGAGGATGTCTATCGCAACGCGTTTCCGTTGCTACAGCGGAAAGGTATTCCGTTCGCGGTCTTCATCGTCACTTCTCTGGTCGGCACGCGCTCATACCAGTTGCACGACCGGCTGTACCGGCTGATGCAATTGCGCGGGGAGTCTGATGCGCTAGCCGCGACGCGTGCGCTGCTCACCACGCGGTCCCGGCGTCAGTTGCTGCGGATAGCCGCCGAACTCGAGCGGACGACGCCAATCGCTGAGGATGCGCCGCCCCCATTGCGTGCCATGACGTGGCCCATGATCCGTGAGATGCACGCTGCCGGCGTCACCATCGGGTCACATACCCGCAACCATCCATTCCTGACGAATGAACCACGGCACACACTCTCCGCGGAGCTCAAGGCGTCGCGTGCCGTGCTCGAGCGCGAGCTCGATGCGACCGTTAAACACTTTGCCTATCCGAATGGCGACTTCGATGCGACCGTCGCACGCGCTGTCGACGATGCCGGGTATGTCTATGCGTATACGACCTGCCAATGTCAGGGTACGGCACCGCCTGCACTCAGCATCCCTCGGCGATTGCTGTGGGAGCGGTCCGGCGCAGGGGCGGGTGGTGCGTTTTTCGAGCCGGCTTTCGCGTGCGAGACCGCGGGCCTGTTCGACTTCGCCTCAGGCTGCAGGCGTGACCACAGCGCATGAGCGAGCAAACCTCCGTACTCAAGCCGGCAATGATCATCATGCTAGGCCGGATTCTCGGTTACGCGGCGTGTTTCGCGATTCCGATCGTGCTCGTCCGTCAATTCGACCAGGAAACGTTCGGAACCTATAAGCAGTTGTTCCTCGTGTTCGGCACACTCTTCGGGCTTGCACAGCTCGGGATGGCCGAGAGCTTGTTCTACTTCGTACCCGAGCGCGCGCGGCGCGCCGGCCGCTATGTGTTCAACGCGATGGTGGTGCTTGCCGCAGCGGGCGCGCTGTGTGCAGCCGGGCTATGGGTGTTCCGAGCGCCGATCGCGCGGCTCATGAACAATCCACAGCTTGTGGAAACCCTGCCATACGTCGGTTGGTATCTGCTGTTCATGTTGATGGCGTCGGTTCTAGAAATCGTAATGACCGCACGCAAGCGGCACCGCGCGGCATCGGCGACCTACGCCGCGTCAGACGTGCTGCGCGCATCGCTGTCGATCGTTCCGGTGCTGTTTTTCGCAGACCTACGATGGCTGATGGGCTGGGCGGTCGCTTTCGCGGCCGCGCGGTTCATCGCAGCAGCCATCTATGTGACCCGCGAATTCGGTGCCGATTTTCGGCCGCGGAAAGTACTCGCTGCGCGGCAGGCGGCGTACGCCGGCCCGTTTAGTGTCGCAGTACTGATTGAAATGATGCAGTCGCAATTCCACTTGTATTTCGTCTCTTACCATTTCGACGCGGCGACGTTTGCGATTTACGCAATCGCGTGCCTACAAATTCCTGTGGTGGAATTCCTGACTTCGTCGGTCGGCAACGTACTGATGGTGCGAATGCGAGAACTCGCAAAAGTCAGTACCGCCGCAGTCCTTGCTGTCTGGCGCGATACAGTCGCTAAGCTCGGGCGAATCATGTTCCCGATGGTGGGCGTCTTGCTGGTGACCGCGCATGATTTCATCACGACGCTTTTCACGGCGGAGTATGCGGCAAGCGTTCCGATCTTCATGGTCTGGTGCCTGAGCATCTTGTTTGCGGCGCTGCCTGCTGATTGCGGTTTGCGGGTTTACGCACAGAACCGATACCTGATTGGGCTGAACATCGTTCGGCTGGCGGTCGTGGTCGCGCTCGTTAGCCCGTTGCTCGGTCGCTTTGGGTTGGTCGGCCCCGCGGCAGCCACGCTACTGGCGCTGGGCGTCTTCAAGCTATTAGCAGTGAAGCGGATTGCGACGCTGCTCGACACGACACTCGCGCATGCGCTGCCATGGACTTCGTTGGCCAGGACGCTCGTCCTCGCGGCGCTCGCTGCGGTGCCGCCGCTGTTGGTTCAAGCCGGCACGGATTGGCCTTCCGCTGTCTCGATGGTCGTCTCTGTCGCGCTGTATGGCGCCGCGTATGCCGCGTTGCTGCTCACCGTCGGCGGACTCAGTACGCGCGAGCGGCACGACTTGACCGGGTGGATCACACGCCCGTTGGGATTTAAAGGAGAAGCACCGTGTGCGGAATAGCTGGAATCATGGGGGCGCCGGAGAAAACGGTGTCCGCTGCAGAAATCCACTCGATGTGTTCGGTGATGGTCCACCGAGGCCCCGACGACGAGGGTATCCATACCGCGCCTGGCATAGGGCTCGGTATGCGGCGTCTCAGCATCATCGACCTTGAGCACGGACGTCAACCGATGCGCAATGAGGACGGCTCGGTGCACGTCGTCGCGAATGGTGAAATCTACAACTTCCGTGAGCTACGGCAGGACTTGGAGCAGCGTGGCCACACGTTCAACAGCGGTTCTGACACCGAGACGATCGTGCATCTGTATGAAGAGTATGGCGTCGACTGCGTACAGCACCTGCGTGGGATGTTCGGACTCGCCATCTGGGACGCGCGCCGTCGGCAGCTCGTACTCGCACGCGACCGTCTGGGCATCAAGCCGCTGTACTGGACCCGTACGCCGGCGCGACTCACGTTCGCGTCCGAGCTGAAGTGTCTATTGCAACTCTCGGATGTACCGCGCGCGCTCAATCTCGAAGCGGTGGACCATTTGTTTGCGGCGCTGTCGACACCGTCGGCCGACAGCATCCTTGAAGGGGTGCACAAGCTCGAACCCGGCCACGTCCTGGTCGCGCGGTCCGGTTCCGAGCCGGTCATCCGCCGCTATTGGGACGTGGAATTCAAGCCGGACCACTCGCGTGATGAGGCTTCGTTTGTGGACGAACTGCGGGGCCTGCTCGACGAGTCGGTTCGGATGCACATGGTCAGCGACGTGCCGCTCGGGGCGTTCCTGAGTGGCGGCATCGATTCGAGCGCTGTTGTCGCGACGATGGCCGGGATTTCTGACCGCCCGGTGAACACGTTCTCGATTGGCTTCCGTGAGCCGAAGTACGACGAGTCCGGGCACGCGCGCCGGCTTGCCAATCAGCTCGGGACCGAACACCGGCAGCTCATTCTCGAGGCCGACGCCGTCGATGTGCTCGACGACATCACCTGGCACTTGGACGAGCCGTTCGGTGACTCATCGGCGATACCGACCTACATGGTGTCGAAGCTCGCGTCCGAGCACGTGACCGTGGTCCTCAGCGGCGATGGGGGCGACGAATTGTTCGCTGGCTATGACAAGTACGTGAAAGAGGGGCGCGAGCAACGGATCGATCGGGTGCCGGCACCGTTGCGCCGGGCGGCTGCACGCGTCGGGCACGCCATGCGCGAAGGGTGGCCCGGCCGGCGTTTCCTGCAGCACCACGCCTTGAGCGGGACCGAGCGGTACCTGGATGCATGCCAGATCATGAACCTCACCGAGCGCAGGGCGCTGTTGCACCCTGAAGTGCGTTCACGGTTGCAAGGCGATATCGCGCGGCGCGACGCGGATGCATACCTGTTGGGCGACGACCACGACTGGCTGTCCCGCGTCCAGTACCTCGACCTGCATCGCTACTTGCCATTGGATATCCTGACCAAGGTCGACCGCATGAGCATGGCGCACTCGATTGAAGTCCGCGTGCCGCTGCTCGACCACAAGCTGGTCGAGTTCGCGGCGACCATACCGCCGGAACTGAAACTCAAGAATGGGACCACGAAGAGCATCTTTAAGGAGGCGATGCGCGGCATCTTGCCGGATGACCTCATTGACCGCCCGAAGCGCGGCTTCGCAGTCCCGCTGGGCGACTGGTTCCGCGGACGACTTTCCGCGTACGTCCGCGACCTGCTGCTGTCTGACACCAGCCGCAATCGGCGTGTAATCGACCCGGCTCGCGTCGAACATCTATTGAGGTTGCACGATGCGGGCCGACCGCTCGACCTTCAACTCTGGACCCTGATTTCGTTCGAATTGTGGTGTCGCCGGTTCCTCGATGCGCACGCACCCACCGTTGAGCATGAGGAGCAACGCTATGCGCAGCAGTAATCTCGCATTGGTGCAGCCCACGCACGACACGGCGAGCCGACCCCGCGTCGCGATAGTCGCACCCGACCTCGCGATTCTCGGAGGCCAGGGGGTGCAAGCATTCGCGTTGATGGACCATCTGCGCAAGGACGGCTATCCGGTCGATTTCGTTCCGGTCAATCCGAGGTTCCCACGGGGGCTGGGTTGGGTGCGCCGCGTACCGGTATTGCGGACCGCGCTGAATCAGTCGATGTACCTGCCGAAATTGCGTCGATTGGAAGCCGCCGATGTCGTCCATGCGTACTCGGCCGCGTACTGGTCTTTCCTGCTCGCGCCAGCGCCAGCAATGCTCGCCGCGCGGCGCATGGGCAAACGCGTCGTTCTCAACTACCACAGTGGCGAGGCTGCGGACCATTTGGAGCGATGGGGTGCGCGCATTCGGCCGCTACTCGCGCTCGCCGACGAGATCGTCGTGCCATCCGTCTATCTCCAACAGGTATTCATGCGGCACGGCTATCCGACGCGCGTGGTTCGCAACATCGTTGACACCGAGCCCTTCACGTTCCGTCAGCGCGCACCGCTCCGACCCCGTTGGCTTTCGATTCGTAACCTGCAGCGTCACTACCGTGTGGACGTGGTGATTCGCGCATTCGCACGATTTCGCGAGGCCCACCCGGACGCGACGCTCGTCGTCGGTGGTTATGGTCCGGAAGAGGGGCGCTTGAA
Organism: uncultured Gammaproteobacteria bacterium; assembly: GCA_964402835.1. Classification (GTDB taxonomy): domain Bacteria; phylum Pseudomonadota; class Gammaproteobacteria; order Natronospirales; family JAIVGZ01; genus JAIVGZ01. The sequence goes on from CAYODZ010000010.1 coordinate 38,084, forward strand.
GTCGCTCGCGCAATCGCTTGGGTGCTCGGGTATCGAGTTCGTTGGCCGCGTGGAGCCAGACTGCATCCCAGCGCTCTATGACGCGGCAGACATCTTCGTGAACGCCGCCGAAATCGACAATCAACCGGTTTCGATTCTGGAGGCCTTCGCGGCGGGGTTACCTGTCGTATCCACGGGCGTCGGCGACATCACGACGATGCTGCGCGGTGGGAGCGCCGGCGTCATCGTTCCGTGCGGCAATCCTGCGGCGCTCGCCGAGGCGGTGTCCGGATTGCTTGCTGACCCCGCGCGCGCCGCGCGACTGGTCGACCACGGCCGCGCCGAGTTGACGCAGTATGAGTGGCGCGCCGTCCGTGACGGTTGGCATGCGGCTTACACGGGGGAAGCGCGGTGAACGTACACGCATTGCTCCATGCCGGTCTCGGCGGCGTCGCCGACCGCGGGCGCCAGACGGTCGCGCGCGCGTTCGACCGCTTGTTCGTCACGATGCAGCCGCAAACGCGGCGCTGGCCCGCGCCCTCGCATCTTGCCCCCGACTCGCGGGCGATTCCTGCGTCATCGGCCGCGGGAAAATTCTTCGCTGGCGCGACCGAGCCCGACGCCGCCCGACAATTTTCCGATCGATTCCCGCTGGCGCGGGATCGCGCGTTGTTTGCAGCCCAGGCACGAGTGGAGGGCCGCTTCGACCTGCTGGGTTATCGTGCGCTGGATTTCGGTAGTCCAATCCTCTGGCACTACGACCCCGTCGCGGAGCGAAGCGCACCGCTGAACCATTGGAGCGAAATCAATGCGCTCGATTACGAGGCCGTCGGCGACAGCAAGGTGATCTGGGAATTGAATCGACACCAGTGGCTTTGCGAACTCGGCCAAGCCTGGCGGCTCAGCGGCGACGATCGGTACGCGGATCAGTTCGCGGAGGTTGTGACTGAGTGGATGGGCGCGAATCCGCCGGGTATCGGCATTAACTGGGCGAGCAGTTTAGAGGTCAGCATCCGTCTCGTCTCTTGGACCTGGGCATTGCACCTATTCCAAGGTGCGCCACAGCTCTCGCCGTCGTTACGCGCGGAAATGCTCGCGTGGATACGCGCGCACGCACTGCACGTCGAGCGCTACCTGTCGTACTACTACTCGCCGAATACGCACCTGAGCGGCGAGGCACTTGGTCTTTTCTACGCCGGTGTCGTGTTTCCCAAGCTGTCCGGTGCTGCACGCTGGCGTCGACTGGGACGGAAAATCTTGCTCGCGGAACTGGACCGACAGGTCGGCGAGGACGGTGGCCATTTTGAACGAGCAACCGGCTACCATCGGTACACGACTGAGTTTTTCATGAGCTTCCTCATTCTCGCGCAGCGAAACGGCATCAAGCTGCCCCCGCGCGTTGCCGTACGCACGCAGGCGATGCTCGATTACTTGCTCGACCTATGTCGGCCGAATCACGCAATGCCGTCTGTCGGTGATGATGATGGCGGCACGTGGTCGCGCCTCGCGCAGCGAGACCGCGACGACGTTCGAGGTGTTTTTTCCACGGCAGCCGCGATGTTCGGTCGCGCGGATTACGCGTGGGCAGCCGGCGCGTTGCAGCCGGAGACTTGGTGGTTGCTCGGTGAGGACGGTTGTAAAGCGTTCGACGAGATCGAGGCCGCGCCACCCGGACGTCCGTCGTCACGATTGCACGCAGACACCGGCTACGCGGTGATGCGTTCAGAGTGGTCGACGACCGCAAATCAACTCGTCGTCGACACCGGTCCGCTTGGATGTCCGGTGAGTTCGGCGCACGGACATGCCGATTTTCTATCGCTGCAACTGAACATCGGCGGCGCACCCCTTGTGGTCGACCCAGGTACCGACCGTTATGTCACGGACGGATGGCGAGACTACTTCCGTTCGACGGCCGCGCACAGCACCATCGTCATCGATCAGGTGAGCCAGGCCGAGCCCGGTACGCTTTTCTCTTGGCGTAGCCGGCCGACCGCACGCGTGCGTTCATGGGAGTCGACCGCGGCCCACGATCTCCTTGACGCCGAACACGATGGCTACACGCGCCTAGCGGATCCGGTTCAGCACCGGCGTCGTGTGTTGTACATCAAGCCGGGACTGTGGATTGTCGTCGACGACCTCACCGGCGACGACTCGCATGCGGTGGATCTACGATTCCAGTTCGCCGCGGGCACGGTAGTTGAACCCTCAGCACCGGGTGGCTGGGTCCGCGCACGCTCGGGCGAAGCGGCTGCATGGCTAAAAACGTTTTGCGCGGCGAACCTAGCCGTGCGGGTCGACGACGGCTGGGTGTCAGACCGCTATGGTCATCGTGAGCCGGCGCCGGCGCTGTCCACCTCGACGCGTACGCATCTGCCGTTGCGCCTCGTGACCGTATTGGCAGACTCGGGTCGGGCGCCACCCAACTGCGTCCGCCGCCGTTCCGACCACGAGGACTGCATCGAGACCGCAGGGTATGTCATCAAAATCACGGAAGAAGCCATCACTTATCAACGGAGCGTCAACTGAATGTGCGGAATAGCGGGAATCCTAAAATTCAGCAGCCAGCCTGTAGAGCGTGCACGTCTGCACGCGATGGGTGAGAGCATCCATCACCGCGGACCGGACGACGGTGGCGTGGAAATCGCAGGCCGGACAGGCCTTGCGCACCGCCGCTTGTCGATTATCGACATCGCCGGTGGCCATCAACCGATGGCCAATCGAGCGAGAAACGTCTGGATCGCTTACAACGGAGAAATCTACAATTTCCGGGAGTTGCGCGCCGAACTCGAGGGGCTAGGTCGAGTGTTCGCGACCCGGTCCGATACCGAGGTCGTTCTACAAGCCTATGAACAATGGGGCGAGTCGTGCATACCGCGACTACGCGGTATGTTCGCGCTCGCTATTTGGGATCAGCGCCGGCAGCAGCTGCTGCTCGCCCGCGACCGCATCGGGATCAAGCCGCTTTATTACGCCGTCTGCGACGGTGAGCTGCTCTTCGGTTCGGAAATCAAGGCGCTGATCGCAGGCGGCGTACGCGCTCGTCTGAATCGCGCCGTCATCCCGGAGTTCGTCGCAAACCGGTATACCGCGGGGGATGACACCTTTTTCGAGGGCGTCCACAAATTGATGCCCGCGCACATTCTCACTTGGCGCCCCGGTCAGGGTGTGAAGTCTCGCCGATATTGGAGTTTGCCCGACCGTATTTCCGAAGCGCACGGAAGCCTTGCGAAGAATGCCGTCGAAGTTCGTGAGCGCCTTGAGGAGTCGATCCGATCACACTTGGTCAGCGACGTCCCGGTGGGCCTGTTCCTCTCGGGCGGCCTCGACTCAAGCGGGCTCGCCGGCCTCATGGCGCCGATGGTGGACGAGCCCGTCCATACATTCTCGGTTGGCTTTGATGAACAGGGTTTCAGCGAACTTGGATACGCGCGATCGGTCGCGGAAGCGATTGGTTCGACCCACCACGATGTGGTGATCTCTGCGGATGAATTCTTCGGCTCGCTTCCATCGCTGATTTGGCACGAGGATGAACCCATCGCATTCCCGTCGAGCGTGCCCCTCAACTTTGTTTCACGCCTCGCACGCGACCACGTCAAAGTCGTGATGACGGGTGAGGGCGCCGATGAGTTGTTTCTCGGTTACAACCGCTATCGGGTCACGGCATTGAATGAACGCCTTGGGCGGGTATGGCGCGCGATTGCGCCCGAGCTACTGCGCGGTGCGACGCGTAACGCCGTCGCGCGATTGCCAGCATCGTTGCGGAGGTTCGCCGATCGAAGCTTCCTAGCCAAGACCGACGGAATTCGCGATTTGTTCTGCGAGAACTTTTCTGTGTTTTCAGGGCCGATGCGCGAGCAGCTGCTGACCGGCGGTGGCGCGGGCGCTGACCCACACGCTCGCGCGCTCGAACTGTTCGCGGCTGCGCCGGGTGGTGACCTCTCCCGAATGTCTTATGCGGATATGCAGACCTACCTCGTCGAGTTGCTGATGAAGCAGGACCAGATGAGCATGGCAGCCTCAATCGAAAGCCGCGTGCCGTTTTTGGACCACCAGTTCGTGGAATATGCGGCGGCGCTTCCGGCGAAATACAAAGTCCGCGGCTGGACAACGAAGGCGGTCCTGCGAGAGGCGTTGCGCCCGGTCGTTCCGGACGCCGTGCTTACGCGTCCGAAAATGGGTTTCCCGGTGCCGGTGGGTCGTTGGTGTCGGGAGAAGTTTCGTCCACTAGTCGACGAATACGTGCTTGGAGGACGAGCGCGCGAGCGTGGCTTGTTCGATGACCAGTACCTGACGCGTCTCGTCGCTGAGCATCAAGCCGGACATTGGGACCATGGCGATCGATTGTGGCTGCTGATCAATCTGGAAATCTGGCAGCGCCTATACGTTGACGGCGAGCCGCTCGCTCATTTGGCCGAAAATGCGGACCGCGCAGCCGCCTGATGCCCCGGTCAGGGATATCGCCGCACGGAAACGAGGAATAACCTGCTATCGGCAAAACCGCTCGTTTCGTTCAATGAGCGTATGGACGATGTAAGCCGAATGCGCATTTTGTGGGTGAAAATCGGTGGGCTTTGGCCCAAGAATACCGGCGGCCGCCTGCGAAGTTTTCACATCCTCGACGAACTCTCGCGGCGCCATCGCGTGACCGTCATCACGACGCACGCGCCGGATGAAGACCCCGATGCACTGCGCCGGGAGCTTCCGTTCTGTGAGCGCGTCATTTCAGTACCCCGGACGCCGCCGAAGTGGCATACCTGGCGCTTCGCCAAGGCGTTGGTACGCGCCTGGCGAACTGGGTTACCGGTTGATGCCGTACGGTGCGCGGACCGCCACGTCCGCGACGAAGTGGAGCGTGCGCTCTCCAGCGGCGAGGTCGACCTCTGCGTGGCCGATTTTCTGTGCGCGATTCCGAACGTGCCGCTGCGCGGTCCCGTTCCGGTCGTTCATTTCTCACACAACGTGGAACATATGATCTGGCGGCGGATGGCCGCGGTCGAGAAGCGCGGATGGCGCCGGGCGCTTCTCGAGAATGAGGCAAGGAAGCTGCAGCTCTATGAAGCTGACGCTTGTAGCCGCGCCAATCTGACGATTGCAGTCTCGGAGCAGGACCGCGCGCAGCTCGAACAGACGGCGCCGGGTAGCGTCGTCAGCGCGATCCCAACCGGCGTCGACGTCGACTACTTCTCGCCGAGCGAAGCGCCGGAGCTTCCGGACCACCTCGTCTTTACCGGCTCAATGGACTGGCAGCCGAATGAAGACGCGATGCTCTGGTTCATGTCGACCACGCTGCCGCTGATTCGGAAAGAAATCCCCGGCGCGAGCCTGACCATTGTCGGACGAAACCCCAGTAAACGACTTATCGGCGCGGCCCGGGTCGCCGACGTTGGCGTGACCGGCACGGTCGATGACGTGCGCCCGTACATCGCGAGAGCCCCGGTTTACGTTGTTCCCCTACGAATCGGCGGCGGCACGCGACTCAAAATCTTTGAAGCGCTCGCAATGGGCAAAGCATTGGTTTCCACGCGCATCGGCGCGGAAGGGCTGCCGCTCGAATCGGGCAAACATTTCATGGAAGCGGACGACCCCCGAGCGTTTGCCGATGCGGTCGTCGCGCTGTTACGCGACCCGGCACGGCGAGCGTCGCTGGGTGAGGCGGGTCGAAAACTGATGGTTCACCGGTACGCATGGCAGCAAGTTGCGGCCGAATTTGGAACGAAATGCCAGGAGGCGATGGTCTGATGAGAGTAAGTATTTTTGGTCTCGGTTATGTAGGGTGCGTCAGCGCGGCGTGCCTCGCCGACTCGGGTCACGAAGTGATCGGTGTCGATATCAATGCCGAAAAAGTGTCTGCAATCAATGCAGGTGAGTCACCTATCGTCGAGCCAGGCCTTGCGGCCCTCGTAAAACGGTCGGTGGCGGAGGGCCGCTTGATGGCGACTTCGGATGTGGAGCTCGCGGTGAACGAGAGCGATCTTGCGCTTATCTGCGTGGGTACACCGGGGCACGCGAACGGCAAGCTGAATACCGAGGCGCTCGAAGGAGTCTGCAAAGCAATCGGCCGTGTACTCCGAGATTCGCATCGGCCGTTCACGGTCGTCGTCCGGAGCACCGTGCTACCGGGCACCATCGAGAAACTCCTTGCGCCGGCCCTCTACGAGGCTGCGGGTCATCGGGCGGGCATCAATATCGCCGTCAATCCAGAGTTTATGCGGGAAGGGACCGCGCTACTCGATTTTGCGCAGCCGCCATTGACGCTCGTGGGCTGTGCGAACGCGAGTAGCGTCCTTCTGTTGCGCCAGATCTATTCCGAGGTCGACGCCGTTTTTGTTGACACCGACATTCGTACGGCCGAGATGGCGAAGTACGTCTCCAACGCTTGGCATGCCGTCAAAGTTTGCTTCGCGAACGAGATCGGCAATGTCTGTGAGGCGCTGGATGCCGACGCGCAGGAGGTCATGCGCATCTTCAAGCTCGACCGCAAACTGAATATTTCCGACGCGTACCTGCGTCCCGGCTTCGCGTTCGGTGGCTCGTGCCTGCCGAAGGACGTGCGTGCATTGAACTACGCGGCACGCGTTGCTGACGTGGAACTGCCGATGCTCGGGGGCGTTATTGCATCGAACGAAGCGCAAATCCGACATGGCATCGAGAAGGTCCTCGACAGCGGCGCAAAGCGCGTCGGTATCGCCGGACTCGCGTTCAAGCCGGATACCGACGACCTCCGCGAGAGCCCCATGGTTGCTCTCGTAGAGGCCTTGATTGGGAAGGGGATTGACGTACGCATCCTCGATAAGAACGTGTCGCTCGCGCGGCTCACCGGCGCAAACAAGCAACACATCGAGGAGGAGATCCCGCATATCGCGTCACTGATGTGCGACGACGAACAAGTGTTGCTTGAGCATTCGGAAGCGTTGGTCGTCACCAACACCAGCGACGAAACGGCGCGCCTGGTCGGTGATGCCGCGCCGGGGTGCACCATCATCGACCTCACTCAGGGCGCGCTTCCTTCATTACACGGCGCTTCCCAGCCCACGCCGCCGGCGTGGCAACGGATGACGGTCGCTGCACAATCGGTCCATTAATGACAGGCATCGCCGCATCGCTTGTCCTCTCCCTCGCGGTCGCGGCGCCGACGGTGGCATCGCCGCCGGAGGCGCCGCGCGAGCGCGTCGACCTGACGCGTCCGGAGGTGACTGGCCGCACGCACAACGTCGACGACGGTCGCGGTTTCGTCGCTGCGTTGCGACGCGCCGAGCGTGGCGATGAGATCGTATTGGCGCCTGGCGTCGTCTACCGAGGCCCGTTCGAACTTCCCAATAAATCCGGCGAGGGCTGGATCACGATTCGGAGCGGGTCGAGCGACAGGTTGCCTGCCGGGCAGCGCATCGGTCCCGACGACCGCGATCTGATGCCGGTGCTTGAGGCTGAATCGGGACACGATGCGGTCGTGTCGGTCGAGCCCGGCGCGTCGCACTACCGACTCATTGGGCTCGAAGTGCGTCCGGTCGCCGGCGAATTCCTGCACAACCTTGTGTTGATCGGGCGGGGCGATGAGAACGAACAGGCGCTACCGCACCACATCGTCATCGACAGGTGCTTCGTGCATGGCGATCCGGAGGTTGGCGCGCGGCGCGGCATCGCGTTGAATGCGCGACATGCCGCGGTGACGGGCTCCTATGTATCGGATATCAAGGAAGTGGGTCAGGACTCACAGGCCATTGCTGGATGGAACGGGCCGGGACCGTTCGCAATCATCAACAACTATCTTGAAGGGGCGGGCGAGAACTTGATGTTCGGCGGCGCCACGGCGGCCATCGACAAGCTCGTTCCGTCGGACATCGAGATTCGCGGGAACTACCTGTCGAAGCCACTTTCATGGCGCATCGAGGATCCCTCGTACGCAGGCAAGCCGTGGGCGGTCAAGAACATCCTCGAATTGAAGAATGCGCGGCGTGTACTGATTGACGGCAACACGCTTGAGCACAGCTGGACCCACGGGCAGACCGGTTTCGCGGTGCTGTTCACCGTGCGCAACGAGCGTGGCGAAATGCCGTGGGCAACGGTACAAGACGTGACGTTCACAAACAATCTGGTCCGGCGCGCGGGCAACGGCGTCAACATTCTCGGGTCCGACACAAATGGCCGGGGCGATGAACGCACCCGCCGAATATTGATAGAGAATAATCAATTCTTGGAGATCGGCGGTGACTGGGGCGGAGGGCGACTGTTCCAATTGCTCGACGCAGCCGAATCCGTGTTGATCCGAAGAAATTCCGCGGTACAGACGGGAAGCATCGTCGTCACTGGCGGACGTGAGCACCACGGCTTCGTGTTTTCTGGTAACGCCGCGCCCCACAATGACTACGGCATCGTTGGATCGGGCACGGCACCCGGCAACTCCACGCTTGCGCACTATTTTCCGAATGCGGAGTTCGCGAACAACACCATCGCGGGCGGCAGTGCGCGCCTATACCCAGCTGGAAACTCTTTCCCGGCAGTCCACCACGCCGACGCAGCGGGCGCGGACCGGGTGGTGCTGTGCAAGGCGCTTGCGCAATCGAATCCGTTACCGGATAGCGTCGCGACGTTCTGCGCAATAGGGGGCGGCTCATGAGTGCGGCAGAACTCTGGTTATGGGCTGCGCTCGGTGTACTCGCGTTCACTTACGTTGGCTATCCGTTGCTACTGACGGCCTGGGCCACGCTGCGTCACCGCCAGGAATTGCGAAGAGAGGGTGTCTTGAAGGCTACGGTCACCGTCGTGATCGCCGCGTACAACGAAGAGGCGTGCATACGGCAAAAAATCGACAACCTGCTCGCATCGGATTTTCCGGCCGGACGTCTTGAGATTATCGTCGCCTCAGATGGCTCAACCGACCGTACCGTTGCGCGCGCCGAAGACTGCCGCTCGGACGCGGTTCGCGTTGTCGCGTTCCCCGAACGACGCGGCAAGGCGGCGGTACTCAACGACATCGTTCCACTCGCACGCGGTGAAATTGTCGTCTTCGCGGATGCGCGCCAGCGCTTCGAGTTTGGGGCGCTGTCAGCGCTGGTCGCGCGATTTGTCGACCCGACGGTCGGTGCGGTCGGCGGTGAGTTGATTCTCGTTGATACACGCGCAAATGGTTCCGAGGTCACACACGGCGTCAGCGCGTACTGGCGCTATGAAAAGTTCATCCGTAAGCAAGAGAGCCGAATCGACTCGACAGTCGGCGTTAGCGGCGCCATTTACGCGATCCGACGGTCCCTGTTCCAGCCCATTCCGAGTGACATCATCTTGGATGACGTCTTGATTCCAATGCAGGTGGCAGCACAAGGCCACCGGGTGGTGTTTGAGCCGAGCGCGCGCGCGTACGACCGGACTGCCCCGACGGCGGACGCGGAGTTCCGCCGAAAAGTTCGGACCTTGGCCGGAAATTTCCAACTGTTCGCACGCGAACCATGGTTGCTTGCGCCTTGGCGGAACCGGCTTTGGATACAGACCGTCGCGCACAAAGTGTTTCGGCTCCTTGGGCCATTCGCGCTTGCGGTGCTGTTCGTGATGTCCGCGCTATTGTCAGCGGAACCTTTGTACGGCGCGCTGTTCGCAGCACAGCTCCTGTTCTATGCGGGCGCCGTTCTGGGCCTTCGGTTCAGAAATCGGCCGCGCAAACCTTTTTTATTCAACCTGCCATACACGTTCTGCCTGCTGAACTGGGCGACCGTTGTCGGCCTGGTCAGATGGATCGTCGGCCGGCAGAGCGTCATGTGGCAACCCAACAACGTGAGGTGAAATTATGAAATGCCTGGTAACCGGCGGTGCAGGATTTATCGGATCCCACCTCGTCCACGGCTTACTGAAGCGGGGACATGAGGTCCGCGTTTTCGACAACTTTTCCACGGGCAAGCATCAGAATGTCGAGCATTTGCCGATTGATGTGGTCGAAGGTGATGTTCGCGACGACTCCGCGGTCGCTGGCGCGATGCGCGGTGTGAACTACGTGTTCCACCTTGCAGCGCTGGGTTCGGTTGCGCGGTCCGTCGAGGACCCCATGACCACGCACGACGTAAACGAGACCGGAACGCTGCGTGTGTTGGAAGCCGCGCGCGCTGCAAAGGTCAAACGTGTCGTTCTCGCGTCGTCGTCGTCGATTTACGGCAATGCAGCCGCGATGCCTAAGCGGGAGAGCGCGAAGCCAGCACCGATGTCGCCCTACGCAGTTTCGAAACTGACCGGAGAATACTACTGCAACGTATTTTGGAATACCTTCGATCTCGAGACGGTCTGCCTACGCTACTTCAACGTCTTCGGACCGCGTCAGGACCCGGCCTCGGAGTACGCGGCCGTAATTCCGCGTTTCATTGACGCAGTATTGAACGGCGAACGCCCGGTCATATTCGGCGACGGGACCCAAAGCCGCGACTTCACGTATGTTGCGAACGTCGCCGAGGCGACGATCCAAGCGGCGATGGCGCCAAAAGCGGCAGGTCAGATATGCAATGTGGCGTGCGGTGAACGGTGGAGCCTACTCGAACTCGTGAAGCTTCTGGAGCAGATACTTGATTGCCGGATCAAACCGGTGTTCAAGGATCCGCGCGTCGGTGACGTAATGCATTCCCAAGCGGCCATCGTTCGGGCCCAACGTGTGCTCGATTACGCGCCGCGTATCAGCTTCCAGCGAGGACTGCGCGAGACGGTCGAATGGTTCCGTTACATGCACGAGGAGTCGGCGGAACCCGCTCGCCTCGTGTCGTCACTTTAATAAAAAACCCCCGCCATGGACCGCCCGTGAAGGAGGAAGCGGGCGGGTGGCGGGGGCCGGTGACACTGTCTTTATAACGCTTACTTTTCGAGCAGCTTCTGCCCCGGAATCTTGACCATGAACAGGTCCATCCGGTTGCCACCCATATTGCTGGTCCAGATGAAGTACTGGCCCGTGATGTCGAGGTTACCTTTAGGCATACGCTCGTAGCTGGAACCACCACCGCTTGCACCCTGATCGGTCATGACCGGCGCGACGACGAGCGTGTCGCGACTTCCGGGTGCGAGCATGAAGCAAATCACCTCGTTCGCGTGGACCGCTGTTGACGAGCTCGCAGAGCTGCCGCAGCCGTACTGCTCGGACATTTCCATATCGGCGCGCGCGTTGGAGAAGCTCACGTGCGACGGGGCCATCGGCGACCACGTCCGGTTGTAGTACACGAACTCGCCGGTCAGCGTTTCCTTGCGGAAGTCCCAGACCTTCCAGGCATTCGCTTGGTTTGCCCAGTTGTCCGCGGCGAGGTAGGTGCCGAAGCCCATGTCAGAGTGGCCACCTGCGCCTTCCTCGTCTGAGATGAAGCGCTTCCTACCGGTGTCGAGGTCAACGATCGTATTGTCGTTGTTCGCTCGAATCACGAGGTAACGACCGCTCTTGTCGATCTGACACTCGTCAAAGCCGCCTTCGCTCTCGAAGAAACGGGTCTCACCCGTGTCCTCGAAGTGCACGATGCATCCAAGGTCCTGCCAGCTCGAATTACGGAGCGAAGCCGAATGGACGCGATCGTCGTAGCTCGAGTGCGGCTGCCAGACGATGTGACCGTTACCGAATTCTGCCACCGCGTCGAACACTGTCTCCATGGTTTTCGTGATCACGTCGAAGCGCGACAGCTTTGCGCCGCTCATCACATACAACGCATTCGGCAGCGTGCCGCTGAAATACCACTGCTCGCCGGTCGCGTACGAAAGTGACGTATTCGACGGGAACAACGCACCGAGGTTCTTAACCTCCTCGGTCTCCTTGTGGTAGCTGAACAGCGTCACACCGGAGCCGCCTCTGGATTGGCGCAGACTCGCGAAGATCAGCATCGTGTCGTCGTTGACGTGATTGTTGCTGTTCCGCCAGTACGAGTAGCCCACCGGGTACACGCAATCGAGTCCAGTGTCGCCGCAGTCGGCGCCGTTCGTGATGCGAGCGGCACGCGTGTTGTACGGCGCCGGGAACGTAAATGCACCGCGTGCCGGCAAGAAAGCCTGGATCGCTGCCGACGACAGACGCGGGCGCGCCGTGGCATCGATGCTGCTCTCGATGAAGCCACCGGGCGCCGCAATCTTCGGCGCAGGATCCGGCTCCGGCTCGGGCTCTGGTTCCGGCTCGGGCTCTGGTTCCGGCTCTGGTTCCGGCTCTGGTTCCGGCTCGGGCGTCGGCTCGGGCGTCGGCTCGGGCGTCGGCTCAGGCGTCGGCTCAGGCGTCGGAACCGGTATCGGGACGGGCGTCGGCTCAGGCGTCGGCTCAGGCGTCGGCTCAGGCGTCGGCTCAGGCGTCGGCTCCGCCGGCTTCGGCGTCGGCGCCGGGACCGGCACCGGCGCTTGGCCACCCGGATTGACTGGCGGATTCGGCGCCGGTTCGACCGGCGCCTCCGTGGATTCTCCGCCGCAGGCCTGCACCGCGAGCGCGAGGCTCGCGAGTAGGGCGATACGAATGCTGCGATTGCGCTTTCTCATCATTATTTCTCCAGCAGCTTCTGCGCCGGAATCTTCACGAGGAAGAGATCCATGCGGTTGCCGCCCATGTTGCTGGTCCAGATGAAGTACTGACCCGTGATGTCGAGGTTGCCCTTCGGCATGCGGCTGTAGTTATCGCCACCACCACTCGCGTTCTGGTCGGTCATGACCGGTGCGACCACGAGCGTGTCTCGACTGCCCGGGGACAACATGAAACAGATCACTTCATTCGAGTGCACAGTGATTTTGTCGCTCGCGGTTGCGCCGCAACCGTACTGCTCCGACATCTCCATGTCCGCGCGCGCATTGGAGAAGCTCACGTGGGACGGTGCCATCGGTGACCAGTCCTTGTTGTGGTAAACGACTTCGCCGACCAGCGTTTCCTTGCGGAAGTCCCAGACCTTCCAGGCATTCGCCTGGCTCGCCCAGTTGTCGGCGGCAAGGTAAGTACCGAAGCCCATGTCTGAGTGGCCACCGGCGCCATCTTCGTCAGCGATGAAACGCTTCTTACCGGTCTCGAGGTCGACGATCGTGTTGTCGTTGTTGGCGCGGATCACGAGGTAACGGCCGCTCTTGTCGATCTGACATTCGTCGAAGCCACCCTCGCTCTCGAAGAAGCGGGTTTCGCCCGTGTCTTCGAAGTGGACGAGACAGCCGAGGTCCTTGTAGCTCGAGTTGCGCAGCGACGCCGAATGGACGCGATCGTCGTAGCTCGAGTGCGGCTGCCAGATGATGTGGCCAGAGCCGTACTCGGCGACCGCATCAAACACCACCTCGGTGGTCTTCGAAATCACGTCGAAGCGCGCGAGTTTCGCGCCGTCCTTGATATACAGTGCGTTCGGCAGCGTGCCACTGAAGTACCACTGCTCACCCGTCGCTGCAGACAGTGAAGTGCCCTGCGGGAACAATGGGCCGAGGTTCTTCACCTCTTCGGTTTCTTTGTGGTAGCTGAACAGCGTCACGCCGGTGCCGCCCTTTGACTCGCGGAGGCTCGCGAAGATCAGCATCGTGTCGTCGTAGACGTGGTTGTTGCTGTTCCGCCAATACGAGTAGCCGACGGGCCATACGCAGTCTTCACCACTGTTGCCGCAATCGGCGCCGTTCGTGATGCGAGCGGCACGCGTGTTGTACGGCGCAGGGAACGTGAACGCGCCACGCTGTGGCAGGAGCGCGTCGATCGTCGCTTTCGACAACAGCGGGCGCGCGGTCGCATCGATGCTGCTCTCGATGAAGCCGCCAGGGGCTGCAATCGTCGGTTCCGGCGTCGGCTCGGGTTCCGGCTCGGGTTCCGGCTCAGGCGTGGGCTCGGGCGTCGGCTCAGGCGTCGGCTCAGGCGTCGGCACGGGCGTTGGCTCAGGCGTCGGCTCGGGCGTCGGCTCGGGCGTCGGCTCGGGCGTCGGCTCGGGCGTCGGCTCGGGCGTCGGGACGGGCGTTGGATCGGGGGTCGGCGCAGGCTGACCACCCGGATTGGACGGTACGGTCGGGGTCGGTGCCGGTGCGGGCGTTTCGCTCGAACCGCCGCCACAGGCCTGGACCGCGAGTGCAAAACCCGCGACGAATACAACGCGTGCGAGCTGCGTGGAAATCTTGTTTTGGTTCATTGTCACCTCGTTACAATCAGTAAAGGACCCTAAGGGATAGTCCTGTTGCACGAGGGGAAGATAGGGGAGGGGCGTAACAATTGATTAAACGTAGTTCAAACTTTTCGAAACAATGTCATCTTCGACAATGTGTCACAAAGGCACATAAAAAAAGCCCCACCTGACCGAGCGTCGGCTGTAGACCGTTTCACTCGGGGGTGGGGCTCGGTGACACCGATCAGGCGCCCGTCAAAACCTTCGACGGGATACGCACGATGAAGAGATCCTGTCGTCCGCTGCCCATGTTGCTCGTCCACACAAAGTATTCGCCGGTGACGTCCACGTTGCCTTTCGGCATGCGCGAGTAGCTATCGCTACCACCGCCGCTCGCTTCGAGGTCGGTCATCGTTGGGGCGACCACCAACACTTCCTCCGAGCGGTCCAGCATGAAGCAGACAATCTCGTTCGAATGCGTAGCGGTCGTCTTACTTGCGCTGCTTCCGCATGCGTACTGCTCGGTCAGTGGGATGTCGTCACGCGCATTTGCATACGACACGTGTGCAGGCGCACTCGCATCCCAGTTGGCAGTCTGATAGACCAGCGGACCGGTGAGTTCGCTTGCCAGGAAATCCCAGACTCGCTGCGCATTCGCCGCGTTGTTGTAGTTGTCCGCGGCGACCATCGAGCCGTAACCGAGATCGGAGTGGCCGGCCGCACCGTCCTCATCAATCAGCAGGCGCTCCTCGCCAGTCTGCAAGTCGACAATCCGGTTGTCCTCGCCGGCAGCACCGTCGACGTTTTCCTTGATGAGCAGATGGCGCCCACTCTTGTCGATCTGGCATTCGTCGTACGAACCGAGCTTGTCGAAGCGCTTGAACTCGCCGCTATCTTCGAAGTACACGATGCATCCGAGCGCCTGGTAGTCGTCCGTCGAGCGTAGCGTGGCGGAATGCACGCGGTCGTCGTTGCTCGAGTGCGTTTGCCAGATCTCGTGGCCTGCACCGAACTCGGTCGTGACGTCGAACACCGTTTCGGTGGTCTTGGACACAACGTCGTAGCGGACCAAGGACGAACCGTCCCGCACGTACAGTGCGTTCGGCAGCGTGGCGCTGAAGTACCAGCCTTCACCAGTTGCGTTGTAGAACTTGCTGCCGGCGTCGAAGAGCGGTCCAACGTTGGTCACTTCCTCGGTCAGCTTGTTGTAGCTGAACAGGGTCGGACCGGTTCCGCCCGCCGAGCTGTTCAGGCCGACGAATACGTACATCGTGTCGTCGTGCACGTGGTTGTTTATGTTTTTCCAATATGAATACCCCACAGACTGGACGCAGTCGTTGCCGCTGCAATCGGATTCGTTCGTGATGCGTGCGCCGCGGGTGTTATACGGCGCGGGAAACGTAAAAGGGCCACGCGTCGGAAGGAAACTTCCCACCTCCGCGCTGGCGAGCCGCGGGCGGGGATCCGCGAGCAGCGGGCTCTCTTTGAAGCCGCCCGGGGCGGGCGGCACGACCGAACCGGCGGTCGCTTCGGTCTCGGTGCCGGATTCACTCGGCGCCGGGGTCGCTTCCGGGGCGGGTGCCGGGGTCGGGTCGGGGGTCGGCGTCGGGGTCGGTGTCGGTGCCGGTGCCGGGGTCGGCGCCGGGACCGGCGTCGTCGGCGCGGGCGCTGCACCAGCATCCGTTGGATTGCTCGGCGCTGGCGCGCTCGGGGCCGGCGTGCTGGAACCGCCACCGCAGGCCTGCAAAGTCACCGCGAGTACGCCTGCGGACATAAGTTTGAATATCGTGTTTGCTGTCGTCATCTCTGTCACCTCGGTTTCTGGTTGTCGGACCAGTCGTTCGAGGCGCAGGGGGCGCAGGGGTTTTACCCCAGGACGATTCCTCTACAGGGAGACGCCCTCAAGAACTTCCAGTACCGAGGACAGGAAGATACGGGGGGCATGTAACAAAGGAATAAACAAATCCGGACATTTCGGTAAAAAGATGAGGTAAAACCCCGAACGCGGGGCGGGGGGAATTCTACGGCATGATGAGGTGGCGGCGGATCGCATAGCGCGTGAGGCCTGCGGTGCCGTGGATTTCAAGCTTCTGCATCAACCGATTTCGGTGGGATTCGACCGTTTTTGGGCTCAACTTGAGCTCTTTTGCGATTTCGCGTGTCGTCTTTCCCTCCGCAATCATGCGGAGGACTTCGCGCTCGCGGTCCGTCAGCGGATCGGGCGCAGATTTGGCGCCGGTGGCATAGGCATTAATCGCGGTTTTGGACATGCCGCCGCTGAGATGAATCGCGCCGCGGGCGACTTCCTGGACGGTGGTCACGAGTTCTTCGGCAGGTTGCGTCTTGCGAAGGTAACCGTGCATGCCAGCGCGAAGCGCTTCGAGCGCGAGCGATTCGTCGTCATGCATCGTGAGCAACACAGTTTGTGTGTCGGGCGAGACTTCCAGAATCTGACGCGCGGCATCGATGCCGTTCATCCGCGGCATGCCAAAGTCGAGAATGGTGACGTCCGGCTTGTGCTCTTTCGAAAGCGCGACGGCTTCATCGCCGTCGGATGCTTCGCCGACGACCTCGATGCCCTCGCGCGTCATCAGTGTGCGGAGCGCTTGCCGAAAAATCTTGTGGTCATCCGCCAGGACGACGCGTGTGCTGTCACCAGAGCCCATCATGATGGACTCGTCCGGCGGAGGCGGCCATTGTCAGGCCTTGATAAAGCCGCGACGAATCGCGTAACGCACGAGGCTTGCCGTTTCATGAATTCCCAACTTTTGCATCATCCGTGTGCGGTGTGACTCGGCGGTTTTCACGCTTACGCCCAAGAGCGAGGCGATCCGCTTCGTCGTGTTTCCTTCAGCGACCAGCTGCAGTACTTGCCGTTCGCGGTCGGTGAGGGGGTCTGGCGGAAGTTCCGATTTCGCCATGTATGCGTTCACCACCGCCTCGGAGATTCCTGGGCTGAGGTAAACCGCGCCGCGAATCACTTCGCGGATTGCGTTCAAAAGGTCAGACGCGGCCTGTGCCTTCAGCACGTAGCCGCGAATGCCGGCGCGCAGCGCTTCGAGTACATACGCGTCGTCTTCGTACATCGTGAGCAGCACGACCTGAGTCTCAGGCGAGCGCTTGTAGATGTCACGCGCCGCATCGACGCCATTTAGCATCGGCATGCCGAGGTCGAGTACCGCTACGTTCGGCGTGAGCTTACGCGCCATGCGCGTTGCCTCATGTCCGTTCGATGCTTCGCCGACGACTTCAAAGCCGTCCTTCTCAAGTAGGCTGCGGAGTCCCTGGCGGAACATGGGGTGGTCATCTGCCAACATTATTCGCTGCATAGCGGTGTCGTCCGTTTTGTGTGCCGTTGAGGGTTAATATCGCAGCCTGTAACTGTTTATGAAATCAATGACATTACTGAATTTGCACCGTATAAAACCCCTGCCGCCAACCTGGCGCCGGAGGTTATACGTGCGACATCGCACTTAAGCTTTGATGAAGCCGCGGCGAATCGCGTAGCGAACGAGGCTTGCTGTCTCGTGGATTGCGAGCTTTTGCATCATGCGGGTGCGGTGTGATTCGGCGGTCTTCACGCTAACGCCGAGCGTGCTCGCAATTTGCTTGGTGGTATTCCCCTCGGCGACGAGTTGGAGCACCTGACGTTCGCGATCCGTGAGTGGATCGGGGGGTAATTCCGCCTTGGACATATACGCGTTGATGACAGCCTCTGAAATGCCCGGGCTGAGATAGACCGCACCGCGCAGCACTTCTCGAATGGCGGCGATCAAGTCTGACGTTGCCTGCGCCTTCAGCACGTAGCCGCGGATGCCTGCTCTGAGCGCTTCAAGCACATAAGCGTCGTCCTCGTACATCGTGAGCAGGACCACCTGCGTGCCAGGCGCGCGCTTATAAATGTCGCGAGCAGCCTCGATACCGTTCAGTGACGGCATCCCAAGGTCTAACACCGCGATGCTCGGATTCAGTTGGCGAGCGAGGCGGGCGGCTTCGTGTCCATCGGCTGCTTCGCCGACGACTTCAAAACCTTCGCGCTCGAGCAGGGTTTTCAGCCCCTGGCGGAACATCGGATGATCATCAGCAATCAGGATTCTGTGCATTTTACCAGTCCGTCGCTAGTGGGATTGAGATATGAAGTTCGGTGCCCTTGCCGGGCGCAGATTTCATTGCAAGTGAGCCGTGTAGCGCGGCAACCCGTTCGCGGATGCCGAGCAAACCGAGCCCGTGAAGTTTGCCTTCTTCCTCGGCGGGGTCGAACCCCACGCCGTCGTCCTTAATCTTGCAGTTCATTACGCCCTTACGCACCCAGAGGCGCACGTCGACTTTTGTTGCCTGCGCGTGCCGAACGACATTGTTCAGCGCTTCCTGGACGGCGCGATAGAACGCGGTCTCAAGCTCGGGATGGAATCGGCCGCTCACCGAACCGGAGACCGTCACTTCGAGGTCGGTGCGTTTCCGGTAGCCGTCGCCAAGAAACTGCAATGCGGGGAGTAGGCCGAGTTGGTCCAGGATCGGCGGTCGTAATTCGTGCGACAGACGGCGCAGCTGCTCGCGCACCGTATCGAGATGGGAAGTGATGCGTTTCACATGGTCGTGAACGGCTTCCGGCGCCTCGCGCATCATGTCAGCGAGTTCGAGGTAGACGGTTGCGAGCATTTGGGCAGCTTCATCGTGCAGCACGTGCGCGATGCGTTTGGCCTCTTCCTCAAGAATCTGATTGAGACGCCGAAGGGCTGCATTCGACTCTCTATTTCCGAGTTGCAGGACTTCGTAGGGCGACAAGCTTTCGATCAGGAATCGACCCGCGCCGCCGACGAGATCACTCACGCCGTCCCCCCGTCCGTTCAATGCCGCAACGGTGGCGAGCTGGTGCATGCTCACGACTTCAAGGAGCCCTTTGCCGGAGGACAGCGCGCTGCG
>CAYODZ010000011.1:0-3322 GCA_964402835.1 uncultured Gammaproteobacteria bacterium
GCGGCGACCTCCGCGGTCAGCGTCGCGCTCGGGCGTGTAATCGCATACAAGCCACGCAAACGCTCCATCATGATCCATCGCCCGCCCAGAACAGTCGGTTCGGCACGGGCTGGCCCCGGCCGACGCGGTAACCGTTCACGAGTGCGTCGTGAACGAACTGTTGGGCTTGATGGGCGGCGCGCGCGGGCTCGATACCGCGCCCGATGAGCCCCCCGAGCGCGGACGCGAGCGTGCAGCCCGAGCCGTGGTAGCTGCCGGCCAATCGCGGCCACTCGAATCGCTCAACGAGGCCGCTCGCATCGAACAATCGGTTCGCGACATCGGGCGTATCTTCGTGCGCACCCTTGAGCAGCACGAACCGGGCGCCGAGCGCGACGAGCGCGTGGGCGCAATCATCAAGCGAACCCGCGTCCGGTACCAAGCTGCGCGCCTCATCGCTATTCGGCGTGACGAACAGCGCGCGCGGCACCAGTCGTTCGAGCATGATTGTGGTGATGGTGTCCTCGGCCAGACGCGCACCGCCGCCTGCAATGAGTACCGGGTCGAGCACGACCGGAATGTCACCATGCGCATCGAGGAGGTCGGCAACTGCGCGTGCGATCGCGACGTCGCCGAGCAGTCCGAGCTTGATGACAGCGACGTCGAGGTCCGCGAGTACCGCTTCGGCCTGTTCAACGACGAGGTCCGAGGCGACGGTCTCGATGCGCGTCGCGTTGCGCGTGTCCTGCACGGTGAGCGTCGTGATCACCGGCGCGGCATGACAGCCCATCGCGGCAATCGCCTCGATGTCGGCCGCGATGCCCGCGCCGCCGGAAGGGTCGTTGCCGGCGATTGTCATTACGACTGGGGGTGGTCGGTCATTGGTCATCGTTTTGCCCTACAATTGCGCGATGAAAGCTTACATGTGCGTCATCTGCGGTTTCATTTACGAAGAATCCAAGGGTCATCCAGAGAGTGGCATCGAGCCCGGCACCGCGTGGGACGATGTCCCGCTTAATTGGCGGTGTCCGGATTGCGACGCCGGCAAGGAAGACTTCGAGATGATTGTGCTCTAAAGCCTTTCTACGTTGTAGCCGCGCTCCTCCAGAAGCCTCACCAGCCCGTCCTCACCGACCATGTGCAGCGCGCCGACCGCCACGAAGTGCACCTGGTCGGATACGAGCATGCGCTCGATCGCCGGCAGCCATCGTAGGTTCCGCGCCCGCATGACCGCATCGTAAACTTCCTGGGCGTCCTCGTAGGAATCTTCGAGGACGATGCGCATCGCGTCCGCGTCCCCGGCAAGCCAGCTGTCCACGATGGTATTCACCGACGACTCAAATTCCTCGGGTGTCGTGAGCGACTGCTTCAGGAACGCCGTCTCTGCTTTCAGCGACAGGTTGGACAACGCGCTGAGCTGCTCGACGAGCGTTTCAAGCTCGACGATCGGCATGTCGCGCTCGACCGCGCGCGTCGCCAGATGCATCTCCATGCCTAGCGCGGAATCTAGGCCCATCCGCCGAATCTCGAGCGACACGAGCGTGACTGCCGCGAGCCAAGGCCGCATTCGCGATAGACGGTGTTGCGGCACGCCGAGTTGCCTGGCCCACTCGGACGTGCGACGCCAATCTTTAGTGCCGAGAAGGTCTTCGAGCGTGCGGCCGTCGGTCAACGTTCCGTTGTCGCGGCCGAAGCGCGCCGCCGCGGCAGGGTCGACCGCGGTCGTGTCCACTTCCATAACCAGCACAGCGGCTTCGTCAAATGCATCGGTAATGTAAGCGGGCAGGGGGTAGAAGTCCGGGCGCGCCGCGTGCACGGTCCCTACGAGGTATAGGCATGCGCCGTCTGCGGTCGTGACGCGCCACGCGAGGCCCGATGCGTTTGCCGTTGTGGCCACGAACAGCAAGAGCGCGGTTATGATGGCGCGAATCATGGCTCTTTTATACCCGACTGGAGGCTCCGATGTCTGTGACCATTGACCGCGCTGGCCCGGCGGACCTCGACACGCTCGTGCCGTTGTTCGACGCGTACCGGCAGTTTTACGACAAGGCATCGGACCCCGAGGGCGCGAAAGCGTTCCTGCACGCGCGCTTGGTTGCTGGGGAGTCCGTCGCGTTCATCGCGCGATTTGACGGACGCGCGGTCGGGTTCACACAGCTCTACCCGTTCTTTTCATCGACGCGGATGGCGCGGCTGTGGCTGCTGAACGACCTGTTCGTCAGCGAGAGTACGCGCGACAAGGGCGTCGGCGCCGCGTTATTGGACGCCGCGCGTGAGTATGCGGCGTCGACTGGCGCGTGTGAACTGATCTTGGAGACCGCGAACGAGAATCCCGCGCGGCGGCTTTATGAGCGTAAGGGTTACCGCCACGTGACCGAGTTCGCGTTTTACGCGCTCTCGTTGGACGGGTCGAGCCAGCACACCTGAGTTTCGATATGGCCGTCGGGATGCAACTCGACGCGGCGCCAGCCCGGCGGCCGGTCTTCGTCGATCGCGAAGTCGTCCGCGCCGGGTAGGAACTGCATGCAGGTACTCGGCGTCCCGAGTAAGCGGGTGCCTTCCCATTGGCCTTCCCAGGCTTGGTGCGCATGACCCCACAGGACCGCCTTCACCTGCGGGTTCTCATCGATGACGCCAAAAAAGGCCCCCGCATCGGCGAGTCCGAGTTCGTCGATCCAGCGGCTCCCGAGCGCCACCGGCGGATGGTGCAGGCACACAAGCGCCGGGTCGTCGGGGTAGCTCGCGAGCGTGTTCGCGAGCGCCGCGAGTTCGGCAGCACCCAATTCTCCGCCAATCTGTCCAGGTATAGCGCTATCGAGCAGCACCAAGAGCCAGCCGTTCACACGCCGCGCGCGCGGCGTCGCGAGCCCATCGCGATTGAGTTCCTGGCGGGCGAGCTCCGGGTCGTCGTGATTGCCGGGTAGGCACCAAGTCGGGACACCGGTATTACCAAGCAGGTCGCGCAACCGAGCGTAGGACGCCGCGGCCGGGTCCTCGGCGAGGTCACCGGTCACCAGGAAAAGATCCGGCAGCCCTTCGTCCGTGATGGCCGCGAGCACGGCGCGTAATGTGGCGTCCGTGTCGACCCCGCGCAGCGTCTCGCCACGCCGCGCCCGCAGATGCGTGTCGGTGAGCTGGATGACCTGGAGTGCGCGCGGGTCCGTCATGATGGCATCATACAAGCATGTCCAATAAAACCATTGCTGTGAACCAGTCTCTGTATGAGTACATCCTCAACGTGTCGTTGCGTGAGCCGGCCGTGTTGCGGCGCTTGCGCGAGGAAACGGCGTCGATGCCCGAGCACAACATGCAAATCTCGCCGGAGCAGGGCCAGTTCATGGCG
>CAYODZ010000012.1:0-46172 GCA_964402835.1 uncultured Gammaproteobacteria bacterium
TCGGTCAGTGAGCGATCGAATTCCTCGAGCAGCTGCTTCTGTTTCTTGCTGAGCTTCACCGGGGTCTCAACGACCACACGGCACAGAAGGTCGCCCGTGGTGCCGCCCCGCAGCGCGGTCACGCCCTTGCCGCGCAAGCGGAACACACGACCGGTCTGGGTCTCGGCTGGAATCTTCAACATGACTTTGCCGGACAGCGTCGGCACTTCGATCTCGCCGCCGAGCGTCGCCGTCGCAAACGAGATGGGGACTTCGGACAGGAGGTTGTTGCCTTCGCGTTGGAACAGGTCGTGCGGTTTGACGCGAACCTGTACGTACAGGTCGCCGGTCGGGCCGCCGTTCTCGCCAGCTTCACCCTCACCCGCAAGCCGGATACGGTCGCCATCGTCGATGCCGGCGGGAATCTTCACGGACAGCGTGCGCGTCTCTTGCGTGCGGCCTTGGCCGTGGCACTCGGTGCAAGGATTGCTGATGATCGTGCCCGCCCCACGGCAGTGCGGGCAGGTCTGCTGCATCTGCAAGAAACCCTGCTGGATGCGGACGACGCCATGGCCACCGCAGGTCGGACACTTCTCCGGGTCGCTGCCCGGCTCGGCGCCGCTGCCTTTGCACTTTTTACATGCGACGGCGCGCGGCACGCTGATCTGAACGGAGGTGCCGCCCACGGCGTCTTCAAGGCTGACTGCGAGGTCATAGCGAAGGTCCGCGCCACGGAACACGCGCGCGCCGCCCCGGCCACCACCACCGCCGCCGCCGCCGCCGAAAATGTCGCCGAAGACATCGCCGAAAATATCCGAGAACGACGCGCCGCCGCCGCCGAACCCACCGGCGCCGCGCGCGCCGGCCGCGGCGTCCACGCCGGCATGGCCGAATCGATCGTACGCAGCGCGACGCTCGGCGTCGGTGAGTACTTCGTACGCTTCCTTCGCTTCCTTAAACCGCTCCTCGGCTTTCTTGTCGTCCGGGTTGCGGTCGGGGTGGTACTTCATTGCAAGGCGCCGATACGCTTTTTTCAGCGCAGCGTCGTCGGCGCCCTTCTCCACCCCGAGGACTTCGTAGTAATCGCGTTTAGCCATGATTTAAATCGCGGCGCCAAGAGCGCCGCTCCCACCTGTAATTAACTTAGCGACGGTGCGACAAGAGCGGCCAAGCGCGCCGCTCCCACCTGTCATTGCCAACGCCGAGATATTAATCCTGCTTCTTCTTGTCGTCGTCGCCCTTCACTTCCTCGTACTCGGCATCGACGGTGTTGTCGTCGCCGCCCGCTGGCTGTTCGCCTGCGGCCTGCTCGTCGCCCGCATTCTGCGCGTACATCTGCTCGGCGAGCTTGTGCGACGCTTCGGCCAAGGCCTGGGTCTTCTGCTCGATCTCGGCCGCGTCATCGCCGCGGATGGCCGTCTGCAGTTCCTCGATGGCCGCTTCGATCTTCGGCTTGTCCTCACCGACCTTGTCGTCGCCGAGGTCGGACATCGTCTTCTTCACCGAGTGAATCAACGCGTCTGCGCCATTTCGCGCGCTGACGAGCTTGTGGAATTGCTTGTCTTCCTCGGCGTGCGCCTCGGCGTCCTTCACCATGCGCTCGACTTCCTCGTCGGACAGACCGCTCGACGCCTTGATGACGATCGACTGTTCCTTGTTGGTCGCCTTGTCCTTCGCGGACACGTTCAAGATGCCGTTCGCGTCGATGTCGAACATCACCTCGATCTGCGGCATGCCGCGGCGTGACGGTGGGATGTCCTGTAGGTCAAAGCGGCCGAGCGACTTGTTCGCGGACGCGACTTCACGCTCGCCCTGCAGCACGTGCACGGTGACCGCGGTCTGGTTGTCCTCGGCGGTCGAGAACACCTGCGTTGCCTTGGTCGGGATCGTGGTGTTCTTCTCGATCAGCTTCGTCATCACGCCGCCGAGCGTCTCGATGCCGAGCGACAGCGGGGTCACGTCGAGCAGCAGCACGTCCTTGACCTCGCCGCCGAGCACGCCCGCCTGGATCGCCGCGCCGATGGCGACAGCCTCGTCCGGGTTCACGTCCTTGCGTGGGTCCTTGCCAAAGAAGCCCTTCACCGCTTCCTGCACTTTAGGCATGCGCGTCTGGCCGCCGACGAGAATCACGTCGGTTACGTCGCCGATGGCGAGGCCGGCGTCCTTCAACGCGGTCTTGCACGGCTCGATGGTGCGCTTGATCAGGTCTTCGACCAACGCCTCGAGCTTCGCGCGGTTGATCTTCACGGTCAGGTGTTTCGGACCGCTCGCGTCGGCCGTGATGTACGGCAGGTTCACCTCGGTCTGCTGGTTCGAGGAAAGCTCGATCTTGGCTTTCTCCGCCGCTTCCTTCAGGCGTTGCAGCGCGAGCGGATCCTTGCGCACATCGACGCCCTGCTCTTTCTTGAACTCATCGGCGATGAAATCGATGATGCGCTTGTCGAAGTCCTCACCACCGAGGAAGGTGTCGCCGTTCGTCGCGAGCACTTCGAACTGATGCTCGCCGTCGACTTCGGCGATCTCGATGATGGATACGTCGAAGGTACCGCCGCCGAGGTCATAGACCGCAATCTTCGCATCGCCGCGCTTCTTATCCATGCCGTAGGCGAGCGCCGCGGCAGTCGGCTCGTTGATGATGCGCTTGACCTCGAGGCCCGCGATTTTGCCGGCGTCTTTGGTCGCCTGGCGCTGCGAGTCGTTGAAGTACGCGGGCACGGTGATGACGGCCTCGGTCACGGGCTCGCCGAGGTAGTCCTCAGCGGTCTTCTTCATCTTCTGCAGCACGCGTGCAGAGATTTCCTGCGGCGCCATGCGCTTGCCGTTGACCTCGACCCAAGCATCGCCATTCTCGGCCTTCGTGATCTTGTACGAGACCATGCCGATGTCCTTCTGGACCACCGAATCGTCGTACCGCCGACCAATCAAGCGCTTCACCGCGAACAGGGTGTTCTGCGGGTTCGTGACCGCCTGGCGCTTCGCCGACTGGCCCGCGATGACCTCGCCGTCCTTCGTGAACGCGACGATCGACGGCGTCGTGCGGTCGCCTTCGCTGTTCTCGATGACCTTCGGGCTGCCGCCCTCCATCACTGCGACGCAGGAGTTGGTGGTGCCAAGGTCGATGCCGATGATTCTGCCCATGTGTTTGCCTCTTTAAATCGTGTGTTGAATGTCTGGGGGATAAGTGGGGCCGAAACGGCCCAGTTTCAAGGCGCCTCGGGCGGCGCCACCGCGACAATCACGCGCGCGGGCCGGACCAGCCGGCCGTTCAGCACCAAACCCTTCTGGATCACCTGAATGACCGAGTCCGGCGCAGCGTCGGCCGATGGCATCGTCGACATCGCCTCGTGCCGCTCCGGGTCGAACGGCTGACCGGCCGGGTCGATGACCTCGACGCCGTGGCGCGCGAGCGCCTGGTCGAGCTGTTTCAGGGTCGCTTCCACGCCGGAGCGTAGCGAATCGACGGTGGCGTCGGCCGCCAAGCCGAGTTCGAGGCTGTCGCGAACCGGCGCGAGGTCGGCCGCAAAGCGCTCCAGCGCGTAGCGGTGTGCGTGCTCAATGTCGCGCAGCGAACGCTTACGGGTGTTGTCGAGTTCGGCGGCCGCGCGCAGATACTGGGCCCAATTCTCGTCCGCTTTCGTCTGTGCTTCGACCAGCTGGTCTTCCAGCGACGGCGCGTCGGTCTGTTCCTCGGCCGGCGACTGTTCCGGGTTTTCGCTCATGCTGACTCCAATAGTTGTCCGGGCCCGCCCCGCGGGCCTGCACCAGAGATGGGGACTAGCGCGTGGAATTCAAGGCCGCGCTAAGAAGCCGCGCGGTGATATTCACGATGGGGATGACCCGCTCATAGGCCATCCGGGTCGGGCCGATGACCCCGAGGACACCGATGACCTTGTCGTCGACCTCATATGGCGCGGTCACAACGCTGCATTCGTCGAGGACCTTATAACCGGATTCTTCGCCGATGAAGATCTGGACGCCGTCCGACGCCGCGCACCGGTCGAGCAGGTGCAACAGGTCGCGCTTGGTATTGAACGCGTCGAACAGGCCCTTCAGCTTGCTGACGTCGGACAAATCCGAAAATGCCATCAAGTTCGTCTGGCCGGCAACGAGCATGTCCTCATCGACCTGGTCGGCGCCGCCGATTGCATTCTCCGCCAGCGAGACGGCTTGCTGCATCAAATGGTTCATCGACTGCTGCGTGGTCTTGAGTTCCGCGATCAACTTTGCGCGGATGTCGGCGAGGCTTTTACCCACGAGTTGGCTGTTCAGGAAGTTCGACGCCTCCTGAAGTTCGCTCGGCCGGTACGCGCGGTCGACCGGGATGATCCGGTTCTGGACTTCGGCGTCCGAGAACACCATCACGACCAGCACGCGCTGGTCGGACATCGGCAGGAATTCGAGGTGCTGCAATGCGGCGTGGTCGCGACGCGGTACGGACACGACGCCAGCCATTTGCGTGAGGCCGGAGACCGCGGCGGACGCGGTCTGCAGCAGCGCCTTCGGGTCAGTCATCGGTTGCTCGATCTGTCGACGCAATTGTTCAAGCTCGCGGTTACGGAGCGGCTTGACCGTAAGCAACATGTCGACGAAGAAACGATAGCCCTTCACCGTGGGGACACGCCCCGCCGAGGTATGCGGCGAAGTCACGAATCCATGGTCCTCGAGGTCCGCCATCACGTTGCGCACGCTGGCCGATGACAGGTCGAGACCCGAGTCGCGCGCAAGGATTCGTGACCCGACCGGGGCCCCATCACGGATGTACCGTTCCACGAGCACCTTCAGTAGATGCTGCGCGCGGTCGTTGATGGGGTCGTTGGCCATGGCGGCAATCATACAATCCGTGCCCCAGCCGTGCTAACTTGCGCGGCATGCCTGTCCTCTACCAACGGATCGCCCTGACCGGCAAACCCGGCGACGCCGCTGTGGCCGAAGTCATCGCGGAGCTCGCGGGCTTGCTCCGTGCTCGCGGCACCGAAGTTCGGGTCGATTCCGGCATCGGCGCGACGGTCGATGCGCCGGCCGTCGAGCCCTACAAACTCGCCGACTGGGCCGACCTTGTGGTCTGCGTCGGCGGTGACGGTTCGTTACTGCACGCCGCGCGTCAGTTCGGTCCCGCCGGTCGGCCGCTGCTCGGCGTGAATCTCGGGCGCTTGGGGTTTCTCGTCGACCTGTCGCGGACCGAACTCGAGCAACGCGTCGACGAGTTGCTGGGGGGGCGCTTTATTGAAGAGCAGCGGCCGCTGCTTGAAATGATCGCACGCCGCCAAGACCAGGTGCTTGGCCGCCAGCTCGCGTTGAACGACATCGTGCTGCATAAAGCCGACCCCGGCCGGCTCCAGGAATTCTCGGTCCACATCAACGGTATCGGCGTCACCACGCACCGCGCCGACGGCATCATCGTCGCGACACCGACCGGCTCAACCGCGTACGCTTTGTCCGCAGGCGGTCCGATATTGCACCCGTCGCTCAATGCGATTGCGATCGTCCCAATTTGCCCGCATACCTTGTCGGACCGTCCGCTGGTCGTGGGCAACGACTGCGCGGTCGCGGTGTCGGTGGGCGCCGGCACCGGCGGTGCGCGCGTAAGTTGCGATGGGCAGCCTGGGCTCGCGTTGGCTTACGGCGACCTCGTCGACGTAATCGCCAGCGAGCAGTTCATTCGACTGCTGCACCCACCCGATTACGATTACTACCGCATCCTGCGCGACAAGCTCCACTGGGGCCGCGCCCCCGGCCCGACCGAGGGCTGACACCGTGCTTCGCGAGCTCTCCATTCGCGACTACGCGATCATTGCCGAACTCGACCTCGAGTTCGACGCGGGGCTCACCGTACTCACCGGCGAGACCGGCGCTGGCAAATCCATCATTGTCGATGCACTCGGCCTTGTACTCGGTGACCGAGCCGACACGGGCGCGGTGCGCCACGGCGCCGAACGCGCGCAAATCACGGCGGTATTCTCGCTGCCTGAATTATGCGGCGCGCGCGAGTGGCTCATCGAACACGACCTCGACGCCGATGAGTGCGTGCTACGGCGCGTGGTCGGTGCCGATGGCCGCTCTCGCGGTTACGTGAACGGCAGTCCCGCCCCGCTCGGTACGCTCCGTGAACTCGGCGAACAGCTCGTCGACATCCACGGTCAGCACGAGCACCAGTCTCTACTGCGCCGGGATGCACAGCTCGCGCTGCTGGATGCGCATGGTGCGAACGACGCACTGCTTGACCGCATTGCCGAAGTCCATCGCGACTGGCAAGCCGCCGACGAAAGCTGGCGGGCGCTCAGCGCCGCCGCGAGCGACCGCGAACATCGCCTCGAACTTCTTCGCTTTCAAGTGCGAGAACTCGACGCCCTCGCGCTTACCAACGGTGAGCTCGAGCAACTGGACGTCGAGCATGCGCGGTTCTCGAATGCCGGTCGGCTCGTCGAAGCGGCGCAACGCGCCCTGAACGCCGCCGACGGCGACGAGCCGCCACATGCGCGCGGCCTGCTGCATGAGGCGGCATCGGCGCTCGCCGACGTCGCAGACCTGGACCCGAAGCTCGCCGAGATTCATGCATTGATCGAGCAGGCGTCAATTCAGCTCGGCGAAGGCGTCGACGACCTCGGTCGTTGGTTGGACCGATTCGACATGGATCCCGAGCGAAAAGCGTTCGTCGAGCATCGAATCGGTACGGCGCACCAGCTCGCGCGCAAACACCGTGTCGAGCCGGCCGAACTCACTGAGCTGCACGCGCGCCTCCGCAACGAACTCGATGCACTCGACAATGCCGACAGCCGGCTCGACAAACTCGCGGCCGAGCGCACACGGCTGAACACGCTGTATCGCGATGAAGCGAACAAGCTATCCAAAGCACGCACCAAGACCGCGCGCGCATTGTCGAAGGCGGTGACCGAAGCGATGCAAGGCCTCGGCATGGAAGGTGGCCGATTCGGCATCAGCGTCGAACACGACGAAACACGCATCACACCGGCCGGTGGCGACACCGTCGACTTTCAGGTCTCCGCGAATCCAGGGCAGCCGCTACGGCCGCTCGCGAAAGTTGCATCGGGCGGCGAATTGTCCCGCATCAGCCTCGCGCTACAAGTGACCGCAGCGCACGGCGCGACCATCGGCTGCCTCGTGTTCGACGAGGTGGACGCCGGCATCGGCGGTGCGGTCGCAGAAATCGTCGGGCGACGCTTGCGCGAGCTTAGCCAAGGGCGTCAAGTGCTGTGTGTCACGCATTTGCCACAGGTCGCGTCGCAGGCGCACGCGCACATGAAGGTCGAGAAAGGCAGCGATGGCAAGACGACGCGTACCGGCATCGTCACGCTGGCGCGCGACGACCGGATCGATGAGCTCGCCCGGATGCTGGGCGGCGTGAAGATTTCAGAGAAGACGCGCGCGGCGGCTAAAGAGATGCTGGAAGCGGATTAAGCTTTCTGGCATTTGGGGCAGATACCGTAGATGTTCAGCGCGTGGTCGGTCATCTCCCAGCCTGACTTCTCGGCGATGCGGTGCTGCTGCGCCTCGATGACGTCATCGACAAATTCCTGCACGCGGCCGCATTTCACGCACACCATATGGTCGTGGTGCTCGCCCTGGTTGAGCTCGAACACCGCGTGCCCGCCCTCGAACCGCTGGCGCGACACGAGGCCGGCGGCCTCGAACTGGGTCAGTACGCGGTAGACCGTCGCGAGCCCGATTTCTTCGCCCTGCTCGAGCAGCGCTTTATAAAGGTCTTCCGCGCTCATGTGGCGCTGCTTGCTGCTCTCGAGCAACTCCAGCACCTTCAAGCGAGGCAACGTCACTTTTAGTCCCGCGTTGCGTAAATCCTGAGTTTCCACGGCCACCTCCGTAGCGATGCTGGTATTATTCCACAAATGTCGAAGCTCACTGCCCCGTTGTTCGCCCTTGCCCTCGCCACGCTGCTGGTCGGTTGCACGCCGCATCGCGTGGAAATCCGACAGGGCAATTATTTGACCCAAGAAGTCATCGAGCAACTTGAGGTCGGCATGACGCGGGATCAGGTGCGCTATTTGCTCGGCACGCCCGTGGTCGCGAGCCCGTTCCATCCAACTCGATGGGACTATGTGTACGCACGCAAGCGCCACCGCATGGACGATGAGTACGCGTATCTCGTGGTGTGGTTCGACGCAAACGAAACCGTCGAACGCGTGGAAATCAAAGCCGAACCGCCGAGCGCCTAACCCCGCCCCATCGTTTTCCCTTCGGCCGCGAGCTGTCGCCGAATTTCTTTCGGGTCGCCGATCAGCGGCCGATAAATCTCGACGCGGTCGCCGTCTCGCACTATGCGGTCCAGTTTCGCGAGCTTTCCGAAAACCCCAACGCGGTTTGTTTCGAGGTTTATCTCCGGGCAGCGCTCCAAGATGCCCGACGCATTGACGGCGTCGACGAGTGTCGCGCCGGCATCAACTTCAACGGGGATGACGAACTGACGGTCGGCGCGTGCATACGCGACCTCGACGCGGAGCGTCTCACGCACCGTACACGTCGCGCGCGCGCTTGGTGAACGAATCGACGAGCGAATTCGCGATCTGCGTAAACACCGGGCCGAATGCGAATTTCACCAGCGGCGTAGAGAAATCGAATTCCATGTCGAGTACGACCTTGCACGCGCCACCGTCCGCGAGCGGATTGAACCGCCAGAACCCTTCAAGGTGATGGAACGGACCGTCGACGAGTCGAATCTCGATCATTTTCCCGGGCTGCAGGCGGTTACGAGTCGTGAACGATTTCTTCAAGCCACCAAATGCGAGATGCAGCCGCGCGAGCATCTCGTCGGGTTTGTCCTCGAGGACTTCCGTGGACTCGCACCACTGCAGAAATTCTGGGTAATGCTCGACATCGTTGACGAGGTCGAACATCTGCTGCGGCGAGTACGGCACCAGCGCGGAACGGCTGACAGTCGCCATCAGCCGAAGTGCATCAATCCTGTCGCATGCAGGAATACAAGCAGGAGCGCGACGGGCACGAGCCAGCGGATCAACAGGCGCCATGCGTTGTAGCCGGCACTCGCGCCCCGCTCGAACTCATCGAGGGTCGAGCCCTTGCTCATCACCCAGCCGGCAAACACGGCGATCAGTAGGCCACCGAGCGGCAATGCAATGTTGCTGGTGAAGAACTCGATGCCATCGAACGCGGTGAATGCGCGCTCGCCGACCGAGAAGGTCGCGCCGCTCCAGACGTTGAACGAGAACACGGTCGCGAGACCGATGAGCCAAATCGCACCCCCGATCAGTAACGCAGCGCGCGGTCGCGTCAAATCACGACGCTCGACGAGGTACGCGACGGCCGGTTCCATCAGGCTGATCGACGACGTCCACGCCGCGATCGATAGGAGCACGAAGAACAAAGTGCCGAACAGGGTACCGAACGGCATCGCGCCGAACGCGATCGGCAAGGTCTGGAAGATGAGCCCAGGACCCTCGCCCGGATTCAGGCCGTAGGCGAACACGATCGGGAAAATCGCGAGGCCCGCGAGGATGGCGACGGTCGTGTCCGCCGCGACGACAATCGCCGCCGTCGGCGCGAGTGCAGTGTCCTCCGGGAGATACGCGCCGTACGCCATGATGGCGCCCATCCCAACGGACAGCGAGAAGAACGCCTGACCAAGCGCGACCATGATGGCCGTCGGCGTCAACGCACTGAAGTCCGGCTCGAACAGGAAGCGCACGCCTTCCATGAAATAGCCGGTCGACATCGAGTACCCGAGCAGGACCAACAGCAGGATGAACAACGCGGGCATCATCCAGCGCACCGCAGCCTCCAGTCCGTCCTGCACACCACGCGCCACCACGAAAATCGTGAAGGCCATGAACACTGTGTGCCAGCCGAGCAGCGTCCAAGGGCTAGCGAGCAGTTCGCCAAAGTGGGCCGCGACGATAGACGCGTCGTCACCCTTGAACGTACCGGACACCGTCTCAACCACATACGAGAGCGTCCAACCAGCGACGACCGAGTAATACGACAGGATCAGCATGCCGGTGATCACGCCCATCCACGCGACGAGATACCAACGGCTCGAACCCGCCTCCTCTTCCGACAGGAGTCGCATCGTGCCGATCGGATTCCGGCGACCGCGGCGACCGAGCACCATCTCTGCGATCACGACCGGCAGGCCGACACCTATCACGCACGCGAGATAGACGATGACGAATGCGCCGCCACCGTTCTCGCCCGTGATGTACGGGAACTTCCAAATATTGCCGAGGCCGACCGCCGCACCGGTGGCGGCGAGGATGAAGGCAATTCGCGAGGACCAAGTCCCGTGGATAGAGCTACGTTTATGCACCATGACCGCGGATTCTACCTTAGTGGGCTTTCATTACACGCTGCTTTTGTCGCGACCAATCTCGGTCCTTCTCACTCGCGCGCTTGTCATGCGCTTTCTTGCCCTTCGCGAGGCCGATTTCGAGCTTCGCGCGGCCGCGTGTCCAATGCACGTCGAGCGGTACCACGGTGTAGCCCTTGCGCTCGGTGAGGCCGATGAGCTTGTTCAATTCGCTGCGCTGTAGCAGGAGCTTGCGCGTCCGCGAGGGGTCGGCGTGGCTGATTTTCGCGGTCGTCGACAACGGATCGATACGTGCCCCAATCAGGAACGCCTCGGCGTCCTTGATGACCACATAGGCCTCCGCAATCTGCGCCTTGCCGGCGCGCAGGCTCTTCACTTCCCAACCTTCGAGCGACAGACCCGCCTCGAATCGCTCCTCGATGAAATATTCATGCGTCGCCTTGCGGTTCTTCGCGATCTGTCGCGGCGCGGGTTTTGAGTCCTTTTTGTTCATCCGGTGCATTATCCGGTATATGGCGATTTTTGGTATAATTACGGCGTTCTTTCGGGGGCGACCTGGCTTCGACGTGGGTCACGAAACCGGAGGTGCATGCCGAGGTGCAGATCGCCTCGTAAAAATCAGACTGCACACAACTTAGTTGCGAACGACGACAACTACGCCCTAGCCGCCTAATACCGGCTAGCCTCTGACCGGAGCCGTGCTTGTGCGTCCGGGACCCTTCGGGGTCGTTCAGAGGTCGCGCTCACAAGATCGCGATGACGCCCGTCCGGGGTTGATTCGCTAAATCCTAACCGGACTGGTCGTCCGTGTTCCCCGCCTGTCGGGCAGCGGACGGCGAGATTAAATGACAGGATAAGCATGTAGAGCCAATGGGCTAGGATTTGCGGACGTGGGTTCGATCCCCACCGCCTCCACCAAACTAAATCGCCGGCATCACGCCGGCGATTTTTTTTCGGCTGGTGCGTTGAACTCGCGGCTGAAAATCTGCCAGAACGCCACGAACAAGACGGCGATCAACGGCCCGACGATGAACCCGTTGATACCCACCAATACGATGCCGCCCAAGGTGGAGAGCAACACCATCCAGTCGGGCAGCTTGGTATCTCGCCCGACCAAGATGGGCCGTAAGACGTTGTCAGCGAGCCCGATGATCAAAACGCCGTAAGCGATCAACACGGTCGCGGATATCCAGTCACCGACCGCGTATAGATAAAGCGCCGCCGGCAACCAAACGAGCGCGGCGCCAACGGCGGGGATCAGGGAGAGGACAGCCATGATCACGCCCCACAACAACGGGGCGGGCAAACCGAGGATCCAAAAAATCAGCCCGCCCAGTGCGCCCTGGACAATCGCGACGACAAGATTGCCCTTCACGGTGGCCCGCGCCACCTCGGCAAACTTTTGGAAGAGCATGTGTTCGCGCTCGTCGCCCAAGGGGAGCGCTTGGATAAGGCCCGCTAAGAGCGTGCGGCCATCGCGCAGCAGGAAGAAAGTCACGTAGAGCATCAGCGCGAGCTGAAGTAGAAAACCAACGGCGCCTTGGCCGAACGCCAGCGCGTTGCGGGCCAAAAATTGACTCGCCCCGACGGCCGATTCGGCCGCATTCTCCCGGATTGATTCCATGTCGATATCAAAGCGTTCTTGCAGGTCTTGTAACACCGGGAACGCGTTTCGGATTTGCTCTACAAACTTGGCGGGCTGTATCTCGCCGGCCTGGATCTGTTCGTAGATCCCAAGGGCTTGCTGCAGAAATGAGGTCAAGATCAGAAGGACCGGGAGAACCACCAGCACCACGCAGGTCAGCAGCGTGACGAACGCCGTACTGTTCGGGCGATCCCCCCACCGTCCTTCAAGCCAGACCTGCATCGGGTGGAACAACACCGCGATGATGACGGCCCAGAACAACGGCACCCAAAACGGAATGAGCAATAGCCCGAATACAACGGTGACGAAGGCCAACGTGATGAAGAAAGTGATTTGTTCGAGCTTCGCGTTCATGAGAGGTCCACGAGGTCTTCTGCAGTGAGTTTGAGTTGCGTCGAGCGGACGAGGCTGTCGACTTGCTCGATGTTCGTCGCGCTCGCAATCGGCGCGGTCACGCCGTCGCGCGTCATCAGCCACGCGAGTGCGATTTCAGCGGGCGTTGAATCGTGCCGCGTTGCAACGGTGTCGAGCGCCGCGAGCAGTCGCATCGCGCGCGGATTGTCGAGGTATTTCTGCATCGAGCCCCCGCGTTCGCTTTTATTGAAATCCGCTTTCGAGCGGTATTTGCCGGACAGGAACCCCGCCGCGAGCGCGTAGTACGTGATGACGCCGAGGCCTTCATCAATACACAACTCGCGTAGCGGGCCCTCGAAGCGGTCGCGCGTCACGAGGTTGTATTCGGGCTGCACCACGGCATAGCGCGGCAGCGACTGCGCCGCCGACGCATCCAATGCCTCCCGCAGTTGCTCCGCAGAATAGTTTGACGCGCCGATCGCGCGGACTTTGCCTGACGCAATCAGCGACTCGTGTGCGCGCAGCGTCTCATCGATCGGCGTCTTGGGGTCCGGAAAGTGACTGAAGTACACATCGATGGTGTCGACACGCAGCCGCTTTAATGAGCCCTCGCAGGCTTCGACAATACGGCGCTCAGAGAGTCCCGAGCGGCCGTTGCCGATATCTGCACCCACTTTCGTGATGAGCACCAATCGTTCACGCAGACCAGGGCGCGCAGCAAGCCAATCACCGATGATCGACTCCGACTCGCCACCTTGGTGGCCCGGCACCCACGCCGAATACATTTCAGCGGTGTCGATGGCGTTCAGCCCACCGTCGATGAACCGGTCGAGCACCTGCGCAGAGACACGCGCATCGGTCGTCCAGCCGAACACGTTGCCGCCGAGCACAAGCGGCGCGATTTCAAGCCCGGTGTTACCAAGCGGTCGGTGATTCATCGGTGCATAATAGCGCGGGCATTCGGGGAGGCCTTGCGCATGGCGTGGACGCTGCTGGTAATCGCAGGATTGTTCGAGGTGGGCTGGGCGATCGGCCTCAAATACACCGATGGGTTCACGCAGCCGTGGCCCACGACGCTGACCGTCATCGCGATGGTCATCAGCATGGTGCTGCTCGGCCTCGCCGCCAAAGACCTCCCCATCGGCACGGCGTACGCGGTCTGGACCGGCATCGGCGCGGTCGGCGCGTTCGTCCTGGGGATCGTGCTATTTCGCGAGCCGGCGACCGCCGCGCGGATCGCCTGCGTCGCGCTGATTGTCGCCGGCATCATCGGCCTCAAGCTCCTGACACCCACCACCGCCTGACGGCGCGACAAACGCAAGCGCCCGCTCGACGACGGCGACGTCCGCGCCTGCGCGATGCGCGTTCTCGCTGAGGGAACGCCGCCACGCTCGGGCGCCCGGTTGCCCCTGGAACATCCCCAGCATGTGGCGCGTCATCGAATGCAACGGCGTGCCCGCGCGGAGTTCGCGCTCGATATACGGGAGATAAGCACGCACCGCGTCTGCACGCGTCGCGATCGCCGGTGCAACGCCGAAAACCGGCTGCATCAGTTCGTGCAGCAGCCACGGGTCGTGATACGCGGCGCGCCCGAGCATCACGCCGTCAACCTGTGTGAGTGCCTCGGTCACCGCATCGACGGTCTTTAATCCGCCATTTAAGACGATGGTCAGTGTCGGTCGCTCTTGCTTGAGCCTCACGACGCGGTCGTAATCAAGCGGCGGCACCTCGCGGTTCTGCTTCGGCGACAGACCATGCAACCACGCTTTGCGCGCATGCACGACGAAGGTGTCGCAGCCCGTCGCAGCCACGGTGTCGATGAATTCTAGAAAGTGCTCCCACGTATCGAGGTCGTCGATGCCGATTCGACACTTCACGGTGACTGGAACGTCGACAGCGCCCTGCATCGCCGTGATGGCAGCCGCGACGGTATCGGGCTCCGCCATCAAGCAGGCACCGAAGCGCCCGGACTGGACGCGGTCGCTGGGGCAGCCGCAGTTCAGATTAATCTCGTCGTACCCCGCCTCGGCTGCCAGACGCGCGGCGTGGGCAAGCTCGTCCGCGTCGCTACCCCCGAGCTGCGCCGCGACCGGATGCTCGGCAGCGTCGTACGCGAGCAGACGCTGCGCATCGCCGCGCACCAGCGCAGCCGAGGTCAGCATCTCGGTGTACAACAGCGCACATGGATTCAGCAGGCGGAGAAAGTAGCGGCAGTGGCGGTCGGTCCAATCCATCATCGGCGCGACCGACAGCCGGCGGGCGGCGCGATTCATCGTAAGATTTTATCACCGAATGCCGTTATTATCGGGTTGAACCATGCCGACCCGAAGTGGTCTACCTGTTCAGTCCATAAGAGAGCGCCAAACGATGAGATTTCCGATCCGAATCCTCGCCATCCTCCTACCCGCGATTTTGACGGTCGCCTGCTTCGCGCCTGCAACACAAGCCGCGCCTGAAGCCGGCCCGCACCGGGTACCGGCGCCGATTCTCCGGACGACCATCGCGGACGGCCCGCTCACGCCCGAAGCGCATTACGGTGACATCGCATCGCTGGTGCGGGACGTCATCGGCCGGCTTCATTACTCCACGCCGACGTTCGACCAGACGCTGTCGTCCAGCACGCTCGACCGTTACGTGCAGATGCTCGACCCGAACCGCAGCTATTTCCTCGCGAGCGACATCTCGGAGTTCGACAAGTTTCGTGAAGGGCTCATCGAGCGACGTGGCACCGTCGACCTGAATGCGGCGTTCGTGATCTACAACCGATTCCACCAGCGCGTGAAAGAGCGCGTCGCGTTCCTGGATGCGCAACTCGAGAACATGCCCGACTTCTCCGTGCAGGAGGAATACCAATACGACCGTACCGATGCCCCGTGGGCGAAGTCGGTCGCCGAACTCGATGAAATAACGCGCAAGCGCTACAAGAATGATGCGCTGACGCTGTTGCTCACGGACATCGAATGGGACGAAGTCGTGGACACGCTCGAGCGCCGCTATCGGAACCTCGGTCGCCGCTCCGACCAGACCGTTGCGAGCGACGTCTTCCAGTTGTTCATGAATGCATTGACCACGTCCATCGACCCGCACACGTCGTACCTGACCCCCGCGGCGCAGGACAATTTCCGGATCAACATGAGCCTGTCGCTCGAAGGAATCGGTGCGGTGCTTTCGGCCGAGGACGATTACACGCGCGTGGTCAGCGTCGTCCCTGCAGGCCCTGCCGACAACAGCAAGGAAATCTTCCCGGAAGACAGGATTCTCGGCATCGCACAGGGGAAAGAAGGTGAATTCGTGGACGTCGTCGGCTGGCGCATCGACGACGTCGTGGGCCTGATTCGCGGTCCGCGCGACACCGTCGTACGCTTGATGGTGTTGCCCGCGAACGCACCGCCTGACGCCGCCCCGAAAACCGTCACGCTTGAGCGCAAGAAAATACGCCTTGAGGAACAAGCCGCGAGCGCCAAGACCCTCGAAGTCGAGCGTGATGGCCGCACGCAGCGCATCGGCGTCATCGACCTACCGACCTTTTACGCGGACTTCAACGCGCTTCAGGCCGGCGACCCGAACGCAAAGAGCACCACGCGCGACGTCTCCCGACTCCTCGATGAATTGAAAGCCGAGGGCGTGGACGCCGTTGTCCTTGACCTACGAGGCAATGGCGGCGGCTCGCTCGTCGAAGCGACCGACCTCGCAGCGCTCTTCATTGGCGAGGGGCCCGTCGTGCAGATTCGTGACGGCGAGGGCTCGACGCAGGTCAGCCGTAACCGCGGCGAAGAAGCGAAGTACACCGGTCCGTTTGCGGTGCTCATCGACCGGCGCAGCGCGTCCGGCTCAGAGATTTTTGCCGGCGTCATCCAGGATTACGGGCGCGGGCTCATCATCGGCGCGCGCAGCTACGGCAAAGGTACCGTCCAGCAGCTGATTCCACTCGACCGCTTCAGCCGCGGCGATGGTCCGCGCCTCGGCGAGCTGAAGCTCACGATTGCGAAGTTCTACCGCGTGAACGGCAGCAGCAACCAACACAAAGGCATCATTCCGGACATCGAACTGCCCTCCCCGTTCGAAGGCGCCGATTTCGGCGAGGCGATGCGCCCGACGGCGTTGCCGTGGGATGAGATTGCGCCGACTGGCTACCGCGCCGTCGGTGAGATGGACAAGCTCGCGGCGCGGTTGGCCGCACTGCATACCGAGCGGACCTCGGTCGATGCGGGCTTCAGCCTGTTGAAACGGGAATTCGACGCGTACCGAGAGGCACGCGCGCGGACGATGGTGTCGTTGAACCGTGAAGCCCGGATGCAGGACAGCAAAATGCTCGAACGCGAGCAGCTTGCGCTTGAGAACGAGCGCCGGGCACTGCGCGGCGAGCCGCCGCTCGGCGGAATGGACGAACTCGACCGCACTCAGGAACAGGATGACTTCCTGCTCGACGAGACCGCGGAAATCATGGTCGACATGATTCTCGAAATCCGGCGCCGGGACATCGTACAGGCCTCAGCCGCGGTTCAGGGCCAGTAATAAAGCCCGAGCAGCCCTAGCGCGAGCACCTGAGCCGCAACGGCCCAGCCCCACCAGGGCTTTTGGGTGACTTGTGCGTAAAACGCCGCGATGCTGACGATGCTGAAGACCGTGAATAGCCCCGCGTTGGCCCATAGCACGGGGATTTCGCGTTGGACCGCCGGCGCGTCATCCCCGACGATCAGATAGATGACCACCACGACCACGAGTCCGAGCGCAATAGCGCTGGCGGAGGCCATGACAATCCCTGAGAACACGGCGAGCGGTCGCATGGGGCGGCATTCTACTTGCAAAGCGCTTTTCTGCTGTTATACTCCACTACAACACTAACCCAACTAGCCCGACCAGGGACCGACAATGAACGTAAAACTGACTAAATTCGCCTTCGCTCCGGTACTCGTCTTGTCGTTGCTCGCGCTCCAAGCCTGCGGCAATGGTGAGGCCAAGCTGACCGAGGAAGAGCCGGAAGTCCCGACCATCCCGGTCGAAGTCGCCCAAGTCCGGCAGGGTTCCGTGACCGCGTTCTATTCGACAACCGCGACCCTTGAAGCCGAACGCGAAGCACGCGTCGTCCCCCGCCTCGGCGGAACAATTGTCGAGCTGTTCGTTGAAGAAGGCGACCGCGTCAAAGCTGGCGAACCCCTCGCGCGCATCGATGACGATCGCTACCGGCTCTCACTTGCACAGGCCGAAGCGAACGTGCGCCGCCTTGAGCAGGACTTCCGTCGCAGCCAAGAAATGCAGGCGCGGGACCTTATCAGCGCCGAGGCGTTTGAACGCGCGAAATTCGAGTACGAAGCGCAACGCGCCCAGTTCGACCTTGCGAAGCTCGAGTTGTCGCACGCGACCATCACCTCGCCGATCGACGGCGTCGTCTCGGAGCGCATGATCAAGGTCGGCAACACGGTGAATACGTCAGAACCTGCGTTCGTGGTCACCTCGATGGACACGCTACTCGCGACGCTGCACGTGCCCGAGCGCGAGTTGTCGCGCCTCGCCGCCGGCCAGCCAGCGCACATCTCAGTCGACGCGCTCGCCGGTCGCCGCTTTGAAGGACGAATCCAGCGCATCAGCCCGGTCGTCGACCCGACCACGGGCACGTTCCGTACGACCGTCGAGGTCACCAGCGACGGCGCGTTAAAGCCCGGTATGTTCGGCCGCGTGAACATCGTGTACGACGTGCGCGACAACACCCTGCTGGTTCCAGTCGAAGCGGTGCTCGCTGAGGACGCGCGCACGTCGCTGTTCGTCGTCGTGGACGGCGAAGCGCAACGCCGCGAAGTCGAAGTGGGCTATCGCAACAACGGTTCGGTCGAGATCCGTGCCGGCGTGACTGAGGGCGAATCCGTCGTCGTCACCGGCCAGGCTAGCCTACGCGACAAGACCAAAGTGGCGGTGATTGAATGAGCGGGCGTCTCTCGTTAGTCGCCGCGGCGATACTTGCGGCCGCGTCATTCCCCGCGGCTGCGATCGATTGCGAGTTCAGTATCGACAGCGACACGCGCGTCGAGCGGAACGGCGACCTCGTCATCAGCCGGGACCATGTCGAGCTCGTACGCATGACCGACGAGCCTGGGCTGCTGATTGAGCGCACGCGCTTCGACTTGACGGAAGATCAGCGTGCGGCGGTCGTCGGCTACCGCGAGGCGCATGCCGACATCGTCGCGGAGGCGAAGTTGATTGGGCTTGCCGGCGCGAAACTCGGCGGCAAAGCCGCGTACACCGTGCTCGTTGGCTTGTTGACCGGAACCGCCGACCGGGCGGAAGCGAAGATCGAGGCTGAGGCAGCCGAGCTCGAGGCGCGCGCCGAATCGTTGTGCACCTTCGTGGAGCAACTGCGTGTCCATCACGAGTTGCTGTCCGCGTCCATCCCTGAATTTGCGAAGGCCGTGCCCATCCAATGAAACTGATCGACCTCGCCACGCGGCGGCGCGTCACCATCCTGATGTTCACGGTCGCGGTGCTGCTGTTCGGCTTCGTGTCGCTGTCGCGCCTGCCGGTGAACCTGCTGCCCGATCTGTCGTATCCGACGATGACCGTGCGCACCGAGTATCCGGGCGCCGCTCCGGCAGAAATGGAGAGCCTCGTCACGAAGCCCGTCGAGGAAGCGGTCGGCATCATCAAGGGTGTTCGCATGGTGCGCTCGGTTTCGCGCGCCGGCCAGTCAGACGTGACGCTCGAGTTCATGTGGGGGACCAACATGGACTACGCGGCGCTCGACGTGCGCGAGAAGCTTGAGGTCATCCAACTCCCCCTAGAGGCCGACCGCCCCACCCTGCTTCGCTTCGATCCGTCCACAGAGCCCGTGCTGCGTTTCGCGCTGAGCCACGACACGACCGAGACGACGCTGACCGAAGAAGACGCCTTGAAGCTTTTGCGTCGGCACGCGGACGAACAGCTGAAACAGGCGTTCGAAGCCATCGCGGGCGTCGCGGCAGTGAAAGTCTCGGGCGGCCTCGAGGATGAAATCCAGGTCAACGTCGACCAGTATCGCCTCGCGCAACTCGGGCTACGCATCGAGGAAGTCGCACAGCGCTTGCGCGCCGAGAACGTCAACCTGTCTGGCGGACGCCTCGAGGAAGGTACGCAGCAGTTCCTTGTCCGCACCATCAATGAATTCACGTCCGTCGGACAAATTGCCGATTCAATCATCGCGACGCGCGATGGACGTCCCGTGTATCTGCGCGACATCGCCGATGTCCGCGAGGGCTGGGCCGAACGCGAAGCCATCACGCGTGCGGACGGCCTCGAATCGGTCGAGCTTGCGGTCTATCGCGAAGGCGACGCGAACGTGGTCCAGGTCGCCGGCGCGGTGAACGGAAGCCTCGAGCGTATCCGCCGCGGATTGCCGGAAAACATGCAGCTGGTGCTGACTTACGACCAATCCGTATTCATCGACAACGCCATCAAGGAAGTCATTTCTGCGGCGCTGATCGGTGGCGTGCTCGCGATTCTGATTCTTTACCTGTTCCTGCGAAGCTTCACGACCACGCTGATCATCGGCATCTCGATTCCGGTGTCCGTGATCGCGACCTTCGCGATGATGTACGGCGGCGGCGTCACACTGAACATCATGTCGCTCGGCGGCATCGCGCTCGCAATCGGCATGCTCGTCGACAACTCGATTGTGGTCCTCGAGAACATCGCGACCAAGCGCGAACAGGGCGTCGGCCAGCTTGAGGCGGCGCGCAGCGGCACGCGCGAAGTTGGCACCGCCGTCGTCGCGTCGACCTTGACCACCATCGCCGTGTTCCTGCCGCTGGTGTTCGTCGACGGAATTGCGGGCCAGCTGTTCCGCGACCAGTCATTGACGGTGACTTTCGCGCTTCTCATTTCGTTGGTCGTCGCGCTGACGCTGATTCCGATGCTCGCGTCGCTCGGCGCGCCGGTCGGCGGTCGTCGCCCCGTCTATGACACCGCGCCGTCCGCCGTCGGGTACCAGCCACGGACACGCGCTGGCGCCGCAGTGCAGAATGCGCGGCGGACCGTACTGACCGGCGGCTCGGTTGGGGTCGTCCGCGGCGTCCGTGGCACGGCGAGCGGTATCAGCCGCCTGTTCCGGTGGCTGATGTCGCCGGTCGTCGCCGGCTTCAACTGGGGCTACGACAGGATTGCGAGTGTGTATCCGCGCGTGCTCGGCTGGGCACTCGCGCACCGACTCGCGACGCTGGGCGCGGCGCTGTTGCTGTTCGCGATCAGCGTTGCCCTACTCCCACGCCTCGGTGTTGAACTCATTCCGCAGATGACGCAGGGCGAGTTCAACAT
The DNA here is from genome assembly GCA_964402835.1 of uncultured Gammaproteobacteria bacterium. Lineage (GTDB taxonomy): Bacteria > Pseudomonadota > Gammaproteobacteria > Natronospirales > JAIVGZ01 > JAIVGZ01. The sequence goes on from CAYODZ010000012.1 coordinate 20,553, forward strand.
CGAAGTCCAACTCGCACCGGGCACCCCGCTGGAGCGCACCGACGAAGTCATCGGCGCACTCCAGGCCGCTGCGCTTGAAGTGCCCACGATTGCGCGCACCTACGCCGTCTCCGGGACGGGCAACCGCCTCGACGCGAATCCCGAGGAAGCCGGCGAGAACACCGGCACCATGAACGTCGTGATGCAGGCGGGAACCGATGAGGCAGACGAAGCGCACGCGATGCGCACGCTGCGCGCGTTCCTCGATTCTCAGGCCGGCGTTCAGCACAAGTTCTCCCGCCCCGAGCTGTTCTCGTTCGAGACGCCGCTGGAAATCGAAGTCGCTGGGTATGAGCTCGCCGAGCTCAAGAACGTGTCGGGCCGGATCGCGTCTAAGATGATGGAATCGGACCGCTTCACCGACGTGCGGACCAGCATGGAGCTCGGCCACCCCGAGGTCCAGATTCATTTCGACCATGAGCGGGCCGCCCGCCTTGGTTTGCGCGTCGACCAGATTGCGGACACGGTCGTGAAGCAAGTGCGCGGCGAAGTCGCGACCCGCTACACCTGGCACGACCGCAAGATCGACGTACTCGTGCGCGCGAGCGAAGACCAGCGCCAGTCGGTTGAGCTCATTCGCCAGTTGGTGGTGAATCCGGAATCCGACCACCCAATCACGCTCGCTGCCGTCGCGGACGTATCGGTCGCGATCGGCCCGAGCGAGATTCGTCGCATCGCGCAGGAGCGCGTGGCGATCATCTCTGCGAACCTCGCCTACGGCGACCTGGGCGCGGCGACGAACGATGCACGCGCCATCATCGCGAACGTACCGCACCCGGCTGGCATCATCACGCGCGTTGCCGGTCAAAGCGAGGAGATGGAGCGCTCGTTTGACTCGCTGATGCTCGCGCTGACGCTCGCCGTGTTTCTCGTCTACCTGGTCATGGCGTCGCAGTTCGAGTCCCTGCTCCATCCGTTCGTGATTCTGTTCACGGTGCCGCTCGCACTGATCGGCGCGGTGTTCGGACTCTGGATCACCGGTTCGACCGTGTCCGTCGTCGTGTTCATCGGCTTGATCATGTTGGCGGGTATCGTCGTGAACAATGCGATTGTGCTCGTCACACGCATCAACCAGTTACGCGAGGACGGCCTCGAGCGCGTGGTCGCTATCATGGAGGCCGGGCGTGCCCGTCTGCGTCCGATCATCATGACGACGTTGACGACCGTGCTGGGCTTGACGCCGCTGGCGCTCGGGCTCGGCGAGGGTGCGGAAATGCGTGCCCCGATGGCCATCACCGTCATCGGCGGCCTGATCGCGTCGACGATGCTCACACTCGTGGTGATTCCCGTCATGTACAGCCTCGTGGACATCCGCAAGACGAAAGCGGACGTGGCCGCAGCGGTCCCGGCGGACGCGCACGCATGAGCCTGACCGGGCTGTCGCTGCGTCGTCCGATTACCACGCTGATGGTGTTCACCTGCCTCGGCGCGATCGGGGCCATCGCGATTCGGCTCTTGCCGCTAGAGATGTTCCCGGCCATCGATTTCCCGGGGATGATGATCCAGATCCCCTACGAGGGAAGCTCGCCGGAAGAAGTCGAACGCCTGATCACCCGGCCCGTCGAGGAAGTGCTCGCGACGATGGGTGACGTCCGCATGATGCGCTCCAACTCGGCGCAGGACGGTGCATTCATCTTCATGTTCTTCGGCTGGGATTCGGATCCGGCCGCGAAGGGTGTCGAGGCGCGCGACAAGATTGATGGGATCCGAAGTCAGTTGCCACCAGACGTACGGCGGATATTCGTGCGCAAGTTCACGACGACCGACGAGCCCATGCTGATTCTACGCATCAGCTCCGAGCGTGACCTGTCGAACGCGTACGAGCTTCTTGAACGGAACGTGCAACGCCGGCTCGAGCGCTTACCGGGTGTCGGCCAGGTCGAACTCGATGGCGTACTCGCGCGCGAGATCAGTATCGAGCTGATTGCCGACCGTGTCGCTGCGCACAGTATCGATCTCAACGTGCTTAGAGAGCGGCTGAAAGCCGCGAACTTCTCGCTGTCCGCCGGCTACATCTCTGACGCGGGCTCCGGGCGGCGCATTCGCGTCAACCCGGTCGGAGAATTCCGTACCATCGAAGAGATCCGCGAGCTCCCGGTCGGTCAGGGTTCGCTGCGCCTGCGCGACATCGCCGAGGTCAAGTACGAGGCGCCGGAGATGCAGTACAGCCGCCTGCTGGACCGCCAATTCGCGCTTGGCATCAACGTGTTCCGCGAATCCGGCACGAACCTCGTCGACGTCGCCGAACGCGTGCTCGCCGAGGTCGAGGACATCAGCGACCTGCCAGAGATGCAGGGCATCAAGTTGTTCGTGATGTTCAGCCAGGCGCAGAGCGTGACCGCGTCGCTGCGCGACCTCGCGCTCGCAGGGCTCGTGGGCGCGCTGATGTCGTTCCTGGTGTTGTTCGTGTTCCTGCGCCAGCTGTCGACGACCTTGGTCGTGATGCTGTCGGTGCCGTGTGCGGTGCTCATCACGCTCGGCTTCATGTATTTCATGGGTCTGACGCTGAACATCCTGTCGATGATGGGGCTGATGCTCGCCATTGGTATGCTCGTCGACAACTCGGTCGTGATCACCGAAAGCATCTACCGGTACAAACTCAAATACCCCAACCATCCCGGCAAAGCGACGCTGCTCGGCGTCAAAGAAGTCGCGCTCGCCGTGACCGCGGGTACGCTGACCACGGTCATCGTGTTCCTGCCGAACATCTTCGGCGCACAGAACGAGATCACCGTCTTCCTCGCGCACGTTGCCTATGCGATCACCATCGCCCTGCTCGCCTCGCTCGTCATCGCGCAGACGATTATCCCGATGCTGACACTCAGGATCGGCACGCCGAAGCCGCCGAAGGCCGGTAACTGGCTCGCCCGCCTGACCAATCGCTATGCACGGGTGCTCGAATGGGCCCTGCGCCGCCGCTGGCTCGCATTTGGTGCCGTGATGGCGATTCTGTTCAGCGTCGTCGTGCCGATCACCCAGATGAAAGTCGACATGTTCGCCGACGCCGAGGACGATCGGATTCGCCTCATGTACCACATCGAGGGCAACTACACGCTGGAGAAGGTCCGCGAGTCGGTCGATGTGATCGAAGCGTACCTGTACGACAACCAAGAACAGTTTGAAATCGACTCGGTCTATACCTTCTACGAAAGCAACCGCGCTGAATCGACGCTGCTGCTGAAAAAGGACCGCGAGCAGTCGAACGAGCGCATTCGTGAGGGGATTCGTGCGGGCATGCCGCAGATTCCAATTGGCCGGCCGAGTTTTGAGTGGAACCGTGGCGGTACCGCGGAGAACCTGCAAATCCGTATCCTCGGTGAGTCGAGCGAGCGCCTCTTCGACCTGAGCCGCGAAGTTGTGCGCATCCTCTCGACGATCGAAGGGCTTGCCGATGTGCGTTCGGAAGCGACCGCGGGGCAGCAGGAAGTTCGCGTCACCGTCGACCGCGATCGCGCGCTTCAGTACGGATTTACCACCCAACAGGTGGCGCAAGCCATTTCGCTGGGCATGCGCGGCGAAAACCTTCGCGAGTTCCGCGGACCCGAGGGTGAGATTGCCGTGCGCCTCGGCTTCCAGGACGCCGACCGCCAGACCGTCCAGCAGCTCGGCCAGCTACCGCTCGTCAACGATCGCGGTGAACGCGTGGCGCTCGCGACACTCGCCGATTTCTCGGTCGTGGCCGGCCCACGCAACATCAGCCGGCTGAACCGCCAGACCGGAATCGCGATTACCGCGAACCTGGTCGATCTCACCGTCGGCGATGCGAACAAGCAGATTCGCCAGGTCATGGACCAGTTCGCGTTCCCGCCGGGTTACTCGTGGTCGTTCGGCGAGGGGTTCCAGCGCGAGGATGAAACCATGGGCGCGATGGCGCTGAACATGGTGCTCGCCATCTTCCTGATCTTCTTCGTGATGGCCGCGCTATTCGAGTCGCTCTTGTTCCCGTTCTCGATCCAGACGTCTATCCTGTTCTCGTTCATCGGCGTGTTCTGGTTCTTCTTCCTGACGGGAACCGAAATGTCGATGATGGGGATGATTGGGCTACTGGTCTTGATGGGCATCGTCGTGAACAACGGCATCGTGCTGATCGACCACATCAATAACCTGCGCGCAGATGGCATGCCGCGCGACCAAGCTGTCGTCCAGGGCGGCCGTGACCGGCTACGCCCCATCTTGATGACAGCCGCGACAACCATCCTCGCGATGATTCCGCTCGCGGTCGGCAATGCCTCGATTGGTGGCGGCGGCCCGCCGTACTACCCGATGGCCCGCGCAATCATCGGCGGCCTCGCGTTCTCGACCATCGTAAGCCTCGTGGTCGTACCGTACGTGTATGTGCTGCTCGACACGCTGAGGGTGTGGGCGTCGGGTGTGCATGCACGCGCAAAAGCGGCCGGCGCGAAACGCAACGCCCTGCCCGCCCAAAGCATCTGACCTTATAAATGTAGGAGCGGCGCCTTTGCGCCGCGATGGTCGGCCCACCGGCGCGAACATGGCGACGGGCACCTCGCGAGGCGAGATGGAAGTTGGAGTGTGACTTCCTACGAGCCGAGCGAGCTCGGTGCCCGGCGCCGGAGATTAAAGTTCCGGCAAGGGCCCGTGGTCGCGGTACCAGCCCCGTAGCAACTGGTGGTACGCGTGCAGCGCCTGCTCGCGCTTCGACGAATAGCAGCCCGTGTCATACGCAGGCGACGCGAGCCCCTGCTGTACACGACGGCAGATGTCGGCGTCCTCATCCTGGATACGCGCGGTGACCACAAGGTCTTCGGCGATAGCGGCCCTCGCCGCGTCCGACGTCGTGTCCGCGTAGAAATAATCAAAGTCGACTTCACAGCGGTCGTGCGCGATCGGCCGCACATGATTGACCTGCACGCGTCCCGCCGCGACGTTCAGCATCAAGTTCGGCCACAACATGAAGTAGAACAATTCTCCGCCATCGCCCAGCGCACCGTAATAGCCGCGGTCGCCACCGAAGCCCGAGCGCTGCACCGACCACCAGCCGTGCATTTCCTCGCGGTAGTTCTGATAATCGAGGAGCTTCGAGTACTCGGGATGGACGAGCGGCACGTGATACGCCTCGAGGAAATTGTCGACGTACACCTTCCAGTTACACTCGACGACATAAGTCTCGCGCTTGTGGAATCCCGCTCCATCGAGCGTCAACGGCTCAATCAGCGCTGCGACACCGTCGACATAGTCCTCAAGCGGCGCCGCGGCGTCGTCAAGGCATACGAACAGAAAGCCACCCCACTGCGCATGCCGGACCGATCGCAATCCGTGCCGCGCGGGATCGAATGACGCACTGCGGTCAAACTGCGGCGTACCGCGCAAGCTGCCATCCAAGTTGTAGGTCCATCCGTGATACCCACATTGAAAGAACGTCTCGCGGCCGCACCGCACGCCGACCGGACCGCCGCGATGCTGACAAACCGCATAGAACGCGCGAACACCGGCTTCCGGATCGTTGACGAGGATTACTGGCTGACCGGCGACGTCGACGCGTAGTGATGCGCCTGGGTCGGTCAGCGCCGACGCCGGGCCACAGTACTGCCAGGTCTTCGCCAAGATGCGTTCGCGATCGAACGCGTGCATCCGCGGGTCGGTGTACCACGCTGACGGCGGCGTGCGCGCCTCTTGGAGGCTAGCGGAGTCCCGCATCAATCGGCTCGCGCACGGAAACCTCGATCGGGCCGAAGCGATGGCCACGCTCGTGGCAATACTCGAGCCACTTGTTGAGCATCAGATTGCGCATCCACCGCTGCTGCAACTCGCCACCTCGGTCCGTCGCAAAGCGTCGTAGCAATCGATGACGGTGACGGTGGCTGCAGTTCATCGCCTCGGCAAGCCGTGCATCGTGGTACACGCGGACGACGAGGTCTGGATCAGGGGCGCCGTCGAACAGGTAGGTCAGGCGGAAAGTGTGCGTAAACTTGCTGCGCGCGAGGCCCTCGATGTGCAGCGCCACGTCGCCCGGTACCCGCGATACCAACGCTTCGCCCGGCTCCGGCAGGAACCCGCCGAGCAAGCGCTGCAGCCGACGGTAATTGTTGTCGTACAATGACATCAGTCCGACGAAGCTTCGAGGCCGCGCGAGTTCGATGAATTGCTGTCTTTGAGTCGTCAACATTTACAAGGAATATAGCACCAACGAAATGGAAATCACGACTGTTAGAACGCAGCCGTACGCGGATCAGGCGCCCGGCACCGCCGGCTTGCGAAAGACGGTTGCAGTATTTCAACAACCGAACTATCTTGAGAACTTCGTCCAGTCGATTTTTGACATCCTTCCTGGCATCGAAGGCGGTCGTCTAGTGCTCGGCGGCGATGGTCGTTACGGCAATCGCGACGCAATCCAGACAGTACTCCGCATGGCCGCTGCGAACGGCGTCGCATCCGTTGCGCTCGGTCGCGGCGGTCTGTTGTCGACACCGGCGGCGTCGGCGCTGATCAGACACGAGCAAGCCGTCGCCGGCTTGATCCTGAGCGCAAGCCACAACCCAGCCGGCGAACACGGCGACTTCGGTATCAAGTTCAATTCCGCCACCGGAGGCCAAGCGTCCGAATCATTGACGCGCGCCGTCGCTGCGCGCAGTCGAGGAATCTCTGAGTACCGTATCGTCACGGGTACGCCGCCGGTCGACATCGACCGACCGGGCAGCGTGTTCTTGTGCGACATGCGTATCGATGTCGTCGACCCTGTCGCGCACTACGCCGACCTCATGGAGAAGCTGTTCGACTTCGACGCCATCCGCAATGCCGTCGATGACGGCTTCACACTGCGGTTCGACGCGATGAATGCCGTGACCGGCGTGTACGCGTCCGAGCTGTTCGTAACGCGTCTCGGCCTGCCGACGGGCTCCGTATTACGCGCGGTTCCGAAAGAGGATTTCGGCGGCACCCACGCGGACCCGAACCGAGAAAATGCCAAGGAACTGTTCGCGGTCGCCTTCGGCGAGCACGCACCCGACCTCAGCGCCGCCTCCGACGGCGATGGCGATCGCAATCTGATTCTCGGTCCACGCACGGTCGTCATGCCGTCCGACAGTCTCGCGGTGCTCGCGGCGAACGCAAGCCGCGTGCCGGGTTACCGCGACGGACTCGTCGGCGTCGCACGCTCGATGCCGACCACACACGCAGTCGACCGCGTCGCGGGCAAGCTCGGCATCCCGTGCTTCGAGACGCCCGCGGGTTGGCGGTATTTCTGCAACTTGCTTGACGATGGTCGTGTGACGCTCTGCGGTGAGGAATCGTTCGGCACGAGCTCGGACCACTGCCGAGAGAAGGACGGCCTTTGGGCGATTTTGTTCTGGTTGAATTTGCTGGCGACGACCGGACGCAGCGTGCCGGAGTTATTGTCCGAGCATTGGCGCGAATACGGGCGGACTTTTTCGTGTCGGCACGACTACTACATCGCCGATGCTGGGGCCGCGCATCGCGTCATCGAGGGGCTTCGAGAATCACTCGGCGAGCTCCGCGGCCGATCGCTGGCTGGCCTCACCGTGCTCGACGCGGATGACTTCCGCTACGACGACCCTGTGGACGGCACCCGCAGCGAGCATCAAGGTCTGCGGGTCAAACTCGAACGCGATGCACGCATCTGCTATCGACTGTCCGGCACCGATACGAGCGGCGCGACACTGCGCGTCTATGTGGAGGGTTACACCGACGATCCGACGCGGCTACACGATGACGCGGGCACGACGCTCGCACGGCTCACCGACGCCGCGCGCGACCTCGCGCGGATCACGCCGCTGACGGGGATGGTCAAGCCAACCATGGTCCTGTAATCAATAATTCCGCCGCTTCAGACCCGTGGTATGCATGATCGTCGTCGCGATCTCCTCGATGGACATATGCGTCGTGTTCACGCACGGTATCCCCGCCGAGGTCAAAAGGGCCTCTGCCGTACGGACCTCGAACCGCACCTGCTCCCCCGCCGCGTAGCTGCTGTCCGGGCGCCGCTCTGTCCGGATTTGGGTGAGACGCGCCGGATCGATGGTGAGTCCGAACAATTTGGGTTTATGTTTCATGAGCTTTTCAGGCAAACGCCCGAGTTCAAGATCGTCGATGGTCAGGGGATAATTCGCGGCGTACAGGCCGTATTGCAGCGCCAGGTACAGTGACGTCGGCGTCTTTCCGGACCGCGACACGCCGACGAGGATAATGTCGGCGTTCGTGTAATGGCGGGTCGTGACCCCATCGTCGTTCGCGAGCGCAAAATTCATCGCTTCGATGCGGTTGGTGTAGCTCGTCGACATGCCATGGGCCTTGCCGGACGCATGGGACGACAATACGCCGAGCTCACGCTCGAGCGGACCGATGAATGCATCGAAAAAATCGACGACCAGTGCGTTTGCTTCGCTCACGATCGAGCGCAGTTCTTCGTTGACCAGCGTGCTGAAGACAATGGGCTTAAGACCGGTGTCGTCGTAGGCCGCCTGAATGCGCCCGACGAGCGTGTGCGCCTTGTCAGGTGTGTTGAGGAATGGCACAGTTGACACGCTGAATTGGACGCCGTCGAACTGGGTCAGCAGACTGTGTCCCAGCGTTTCCGCGGTGATCCCGGTCCGGTCAGAGACGATGAACACTGGGCGTTCCTGGGCCATGGAATGATTGTACTAGGAGGCTGTGTTGAGTGACTATCTGATTGGACTGGACGCCTTGGGCATGGGCGACGTCGACCGCGTGGGCGGTAAGAACGCATCGCTCGGCGAGATGATCAGCCACCTCGCGAACGCGGGCGTCCGCGTCCCTGGCGGGTTCGCGACGACCGCTCAGGCGTATCGCGACTTTCTCGCGAACGACGGACTCGGCGATCGAATCAATACGAGGCTCTCTGCACTCGATGTCGACGATACCGACGAACTCGCGCGCGCGGGCGCCGAAATCCGTAGCTGGGTCATGGCCGCCCCGCTCCCCGAACGCCTGCATAAAGAGATCACCACCGCGTACAAGGCGCTCGGCGCCGACGTCTCCGTCGCGGTCCGCTCGTCCGCGACCGCGGAGGATTTACCGGAAGCATCGTTCGCGGGGCAGCAGGAGACTTTCCTAAACGTCCGCGGCATCGACGCGGTCATCCACGCGGTCCATGAAGTGTTCGCGTCGCTATTCAACGACCGCGCGATCGCGTATCGCGTGCACCAGGATTTCGACCATGCCCAAGTCGCGTTGTCTGCGGGCATCCAGCGGATGGTGCGCTCGGACATCGGCGCGAGCGGCGTGATGTTCACGCTCGACACCGAGTCGGGTTTTGACCAGGTCGTGTTCATCACGAGCTCCTACGGCCTCGGCGAGACCGTGGTCCAGGGTGCTGTGAATCCCGACGAGTTCTATGTCTACAAGCCGGGGCTCGATGCCGGTCGCCCTGCAATCCTGCGCCGCAACCGTGGTGCGAAAGCCATCAAGATGGTCTACGCGAGCGAGCCGGGGAAGCTCGTCGAGACGGTTGACGTATCAAAAGAGGACCGGTTCGCGTTCTCACTCAGCGACGAAGACGTCGAGGCGCTCGCACGCCAAGCGCTCATCATCGAGCGGCATTACGACCGCCCGATGGACATCGAGTGGGGCAAGGACGGCGACGACGGCGAGCTCTACATCCTGCAAGCGCGACCGGAGACGGTAAAGAGCCGCGCAGGCCAGGTGATGGAGCGCTACCTGCTTAAGTCGAAAGGTACGGTGCTCGCCGAGGGCCGCTCGATTGGCCAGCGCATCGGCGCGGGCACGGCGCGCGTGCTGAAAGACATCGACGAGATGGCACGCGTGCGTGCTGGCGACGTGCTCGTCACGGATATGACCGACCCCGATTGGGAACCGATCATGAAACGCGCGTCGGCGATCGTAACGAACCGCGGCGGCCGGACCTGTCATGCAGCGATTATCGCGCGCGAACTCGGCATCCCGGCCGTGGTCGGCTGCGGCGATGCGACGAAGCGCATCAAGGATGGCGATAAGGTCACGGTTTCGTGCGCCGAGGGCGACTCGGGATTCATTTATGCCGGCGAGCTCGACTTCGAGCGGCAGGAAGTCGCGCTCGACAAGCTGCCCGACATTCCGATCAAAGTGATGATGAACGTCGGTAATCCCGACCGCGCGTTCGATTTCTGCTCCCTGCCCCACCGGGGTGTCGGGCTCGCGCGCCTCGAGTTCATCATCAACCGCATGATCGGTGTCCACCCGAAAGCGCTGCTGAACTTCGACGCATGCGACGACGAACTGAAGGAAACCATTCGCGAACAAATGGCCGGCTACGCAGACCCGGTCAGCTTCTACGTTGACAAGCTCGCCGAGGGCATCTCCATGATCGCGGCGGCATTCGCGCCAGAACCGGTCATCGTTCGCTTATCCGACTTCAAGTCGAACGAGTACGCCAATCTCATTGGTGGCCGCCAGTACGAGCCGCACGAAGAGAACCCGATGCTCGGCTTCCGTGGCGCGTCGCGCTACATCGATGCCAGCTTCCGCGATTGCTTCGAACTCGAATGCCGTGCGCTCGTGAAAGTGCGTGACGCGATGGGTCTCACGAACGTGCAGGTAATGGTGCCGTTCGTACGGACCGTTGCCGAAGCCGAGCAAGTCATTTCGCTACTGCGCGACAACGGGCTCGAGCGGGGTAAAAACGACCTCAAGGTCATCATGATGTGCGAGCTCCCGTCGAATGCAATTCTCGCCGACGAGTTCCTCGAGCACTTTGATGGTTTCTCGATCGGCTCGAACGACCTCACGCAGCTCACGCTCGGACTCGACCGCGATTCGGGCGTCATCGCGCACCTGTTCGACGAGCGCGACCCCGCGGTCAAGTTCCTGCTCGAACGCGCGATTGCGGCCTGCAATGCGAAAGGCAAGTACATCGGGATTTGTGGACAGGGTCCGTCGGATCATCCCGACCTCGCCGAGTGGTTGCTCGAGCGCGGCATCCAGTCGGTGTCGCTGAACCCGGACACGGTCGTCGAGACCTGGCTGTACCTGGCCGGACAAAAGGCGGACTAAGCATGAACCCCGCGATCGTGAAGGCGATCGTGTTACTTACCGCGTCGAACCTGTTCATGACGGTCGCGTGGTACGCGCACCTGAAGAATATGCTCCACTGGAAGTGGTTCGCAGTGGTACTGGTCGCGTGGGGGATCGCCTTCTTTGAATACATGCTGCAGGTGCCCGCGAACCGCATCGGCTACACCGCGATGAACCTCGGTCAGTTGAAGGTCCTCCAAGAAGTCATCGCGCTGACCGTGTTCGTGCCATTCGCGCTGTTCTACATGAACGAACCGTTGAAGCTCGACTACCTGTGGGCAGCGTTATGCCTCGTCGGCGCGGTGTATTTCATTTTTCGTTAGTGGCCCGACCATCGCGGCGCGAAGGCGCCGCTCCTACAGTTGCCGGCCAGCGGAGCGGACGGACAACTCGCCGCCACCGGGCGCCGCTCCTGCTCAGGCCGGCTGAGCGTCGCTGCCCGCCCACCGCAGCAGCGTCGGCAGCGAGCGCCACAGCAACCACGCGAAACCAAGCGGCACCACGACCGCCTGCAGCAGAAACACCACCGTCAACGTGATGACGCTGTCGACGATCGAGTTCGCGGACTCGCGCAAATCCCGCATCATGCCGGCGGGGTTCACGCGATCCGTCATCCGACTGAACCACGTGCCCTCGTCAGCCGGTGGCACGCGCGTCGGTCCGTCGACTTCGCCGGCACCCGATAAGTTGCCGAGCTCGCCTGCCAGTACCCGCACCGACTGACCACGCGCGTCGAGCTGCTCTTGCACGACGCGTTGCTCGTCGGCAATGAACAACGCGTGGATACCGACGTTCGCGAGCGCGATAGCGACGAAGAAGAAGCGGAAAAATGCCAACAGGACGAAAGCCTTCGCGACCTGCGGCGGCACCCACCCCATCCATCCGAGTCGCCACAGTCGTATCAACACCAGTACGCCGGTGAGCGCGAGCAGCACGTCGAATAATTGCGATGCACCAACCTGCATCAGGAACTTCTGCATCGCGAGCGCGACAATCGCGTACAGCAGTACGGATGAGAATCGGTCGAGCAGGTCCGTCACCGGCCGCAGGATACGGCCTGGCGTCACACCCACGACGGTGACGCCGACCTCCACGCTCTCCGCGACCGACAGCACCGCCATCACTGCGCGTGTGCTCGCATAGGTGACCACCGCCTGCGTCAGCAGCCGATCGGTTTTCTCCGCGCCGAAACTGTCGAGCGCCTTCGTCGCGGACAGCACGAACAGGCCGACCACGAGCGCTGCGATTCCAATTCTCGAGACCACGGTCATAGACTCACGCTCCGAAGTGCCGCCTGAAACTGCGGGTACTCGCGTAGGTCCTTGTAGATGGGTCCACCCAAGTACGCGGCGCTCGGATCGCGCCGCGCGATCATACGGTCAATCCAATTGAGGGCGGCATCGTGATCACCGGCGCGCACAAAGAACTGCGCGATCCGCGACGGCGGGATGTATTCCGTCGCGGATCGCGATGCGAGTGTCTCCGCAGCCCTACGCATCGCCTCCGCATAGCCGCCAGCGGCCTGCCCTGCATCCAATGCGGTAACCAGCGCTTCGTCATTCTCGGCGACGTAAAGCGCGCGCGACGCGGCGAACGACGCCTCATAACGTCCTGCCACATGGAGAACGGCAGCGTAGTCGTACAGCACGATTGGGTGATACGGGGAATCTGCGAGGACCTTGTCGTATCGAGCGAGCGCCTCCTCGGTCCGCCCCAAGCTGAGCAAGTTTGATGCGTGAATTGCCTGCACGATTGGGTTGAATGGGTCTTCTGCCGCCGCTTGCGCGCTCTGGCGCAACGCGTCGTCCGGACGCCCCGTGATCCTGAGCACCATCGAGTGGAACGAGCGAATGCCGGAGTCGCCCGGGTTCAGTGCGAGCGCTTCTCGGAAATGGTCATCGGCGCTACGCCAATCCCAGTCATGCCAGCCGAACTCCACCGCAAGCACGTGGTGCGCGCGCGCCAGTCGATTGTCGAGCGACAAAGCATGGAGCGCCGCCCGCTTCGCCTCGCGCGACGCATGGGCAGGTTCCGCAGCGCCGATTTGTCGGCGCCCGTACCACACGGACGCGATGCCGGTATAGGCTGGCGCATACTCAGGATCGTGCTCGAGCGCCAGTTCGAAATACCGCATCGCGCGATCGAGTGCATCCGCTGTGTGATGCTCCCATTGCGCACGGCCGCGCTGATAGGCCTCGTACGCGAGCGGATTTACGGTCTCGCTGTGAGCAAGCTCTGCCGACTCACCCGGTGTCAAGCGAAGGCGGATCGCATCCGCGAGCGCCCGTGCAAGATCGGAATGCAACGCGAGCACGTCACGAAGTTCCCGATCGAAAGTACCCGCCCACAGGCTTGATTCATTAGGCAGAACTTGGATGAGCTCAGCACGAATACGAACGTCATCGCCCGAACGCAATACTGAGGCGGCGACGACGGCTTCTACGTTGAGCTCACGCGCAATTTCGGCGAGCGGTCGTTGCGTATCCCGGTAGCGGATCGCGGAAGTCCGCGAGATGACCCGGAGCGACTCGATTTTGGTGAGCTCCCCGATTAACGCATCGTGCATTCCGGCGACGAAGTACTCCTGTTCCGGGTCGTTTCCGAGGTTGTCGAATGGTAGGACGACCAGCGATTGCACGGTGGGCGCAGCACCCTCGACGTCCTCAGCGCCGCCCCGATCCCACACACCGGCCGCCACCACCGCGGCCACCACTGCGGCGACGACCGCGCTCAACACACTCCAATTCAGCCGCCCGCGGCCACTCGCTTTCCTGACGGCTGCTCGCGCCGGCTGGTCATCCGCTTCCACCGAATACGCGGCGCGCCGCTCTGAGAGCCCCTTGAGGCGCTGCGGACCGAGTGCGGCAAAACGGAATACGCGCTGGTGGCGTAACTGGCGCCAGACCTCCTCGCTCACGACGATCTCCCCGGGGCCAGCGGCAGATTGCAGGCGCGCTGCAACATTCACGCCGTCGCCGAGCAAATCAGCATCCTCGCGAATCAGCACGTCGCCGACGTGTACCCCGATGCGCAACGGCGGCGTGTCGGCGGCGGCGAATGCATCTCGCACTGCAAGCGCAGCTTTGACGGCCGCCTCGGTGCTCTGAAAGTGCACCATCGCTCCGTCGCCGAGAAATTTGACGAGCGTACCGTCGTAACGGGCCACGGCGTCACGCACCGTGGTCTCAAACAGCTCGACGACCCGCAGCGATTCGGGTTCGTCCTCGGATGACAATGTGGTGAAGCCAACGATGTCAGCGAACCAAACTGCGGCGAGGCGACGATAAGGTGCGTTCATCGCTGCGCCACAAACGCAATCCGGTTACTGCCCGGGCTCACCGCGATGCGCGTGATTTGCGTGATGCCGTGTCCGGAGAAGTCCGCGAGCTCGCGCCATTCGCGATCGTCGCCGGGGTGGCGTAGATAGAGCTTCGAGCCGCGGCCCATGACGAGCTGGCCGTCCGGCAACCAGGCGTAGTCCTCTGCGGGGCGCAGCATGGGTGCCAGCTCCGACACGTCCCCACTTGAGAGGTCGACTTCGACGATCTGCCAGTCGTTTTCAGCCGCTTTGTGAACGACCGAGACCGTGCCCTTGCCGGGTACGCGGTGTAATGCGCGACCAATCGACGACAACAGGCTGCGCAGCTCACCCGTCCGCACGTCCGTAGTCGCAAGCGTGGGTGGCTCGCCAAGGATGAACAACGCGACGCGATGTTCATCGACCCACGCCTGATAGCCGACGGGTTCGACCTCCGCGAGGAGTAGCTCGGGGTTACCGCCCTCCGCGTCGAAGCGCCAAAGACGCTGCCGCCCATCCGCCTCGACACGGATGACCGTGATTGTGCCGTCCGCGTGCGGCGTCGGCGAGAACTCACTCTCGTCGGTGCGGGTTACGCGGTAGCTGCGGCCACGGTCGAGATCATGCCGCCAAACATCGGCCTGGCCGCTCGCATCGATTGAGGTGTATAGAAACGCGCTGCCATCGGGCAGAAAATACGGTTGGTTGTCGTAGCCCGGCCGGTCGGTTGCGTTGCTCGGGGCGCCGACGCGCAGACGGCGACCGCTATCCAGCAACTCCGCGACCCAGATATCGGTTTCGCTTGGGGTCGCCACCGTGGCATCGGTCGCAATACCGTCGTCGGCCGGCGCGCAGGCCATTATCGCGAGCGCGAGGGTTCCGACCGCCAGACCACGCACGCTCACAGGTCCATCGCCCAGAGCTGATCGCAGCGCGATGAATGCGGCTCGCGAGCCACGCGCTTGAACCCATACCGACCGTACATCGCAATCGCTTCTCTCAACACGCTGGCTGTCTCCAGTTCCACTCGTGCATGACCGTCGGCGCGCGCCGCCGCGAGCGCCGTTTCCAATAACCGTCGCCCCCACCCCTGCCCGCGCAAGCGGGAGGTCACGTACATCTTGCGAAGTTCGACGACGCCGTCCCGGACAGGGTACAACGCGCAGGACCCGACCACCGCCCCGTCTTGGTCCAGCACCCAGAATCGGCCGTTGCGATAGCTCGTACCGATGTCCTCGAGGTCGGCGTCCGTGCCCCGCGGGTCCACGGGCAAGCCGTACTCGCCGAGAATATCGAATATTAGCGTCCGCACGGCAGGCCCGTCCGCGGCGGTCGCTGGCCGCAAAACGACGTTCATTCGAGCCACTCGCGATACGCGCGCCAGCGCCCGACCGAGCCCGTATGGACCGGCTGGCGAACTTGCCAACGGCTCGGCGTTTGCACGGCACGCTGGCGCGTATGGAACTCGAGACACACGGGATCCCATTCGAGCCCGAGGAACTCGATCAGCCGACGCGCTTGCGGTTCGATGTCCGCAACGAACGCCTCGTACTCGATTTCCAGAATCGGCAGCGGCAGCACCGCCTGCCAATGGCGCATCAACCGGTCATGCGCGGCCTGATACAGCGCGATGTCCTCAAGGTCGGTCGCAAACGGAAATTGCAATGCGGTGTTCTCGCTGAAATTCGACAACGCGACGTCGCGCGGGTCGCGCTTGCACCAGACGACATGCGCATTTGGAAACAACTGCGCAGCGACACCCAGGTTGAAGAAGTTCAGCGGCAATTTATCGACGAGCCGGCGTGCGCCCGGCGAACCGCGGCGGACGGCGACCTCAAGGTAGCGCGCGGCGTCCACGGTCGGGTCACGCGGGCGCTCGGCGATGGCGGGTAGCGTCGGGAGCTCGCCACAGCCCGCCGCGTGCGGGTGCGTGGCGATGATCTGCTCGACGAGCGTCGTACCGCTGCGCAGCATGCCAACCACGAACACCGGACGCGGGTCATCGCTGCCGGTTCCAGGCTCGATGGGCGACTTCAAAATCCGGTCGACGCGCGCGGCGAGTTCCGCGCGGTCCATCGAGCCCGTCGCGCGTCGGCGGGCGGTATTCGCGCGCTGCCATGCCGCCATCGCGCCCGCGTGGTCCCCGCGTCCGTCCAGCGCTTTGCCGAGCGCGTACCCCAGCGTTGCGACACCATCGTCATCGAGCGTCGGCGCGTCCAGCCACTTTTGGGCAAGCGCGATGTGCGCGTCGTCGGCCTTCGCCCGCTGCATGGCCAACAAGCCCGCGAGGGGCATGGCCCAGCCGGGCCGCACCTCGAGCGCGCGCTCGTAGGCAGTTAAAGCCGCACCGCGGTCGCCCGCTTCGTCCTCCGCCTGAGCGAGCGCCATCCAGAGGTCGCCGGCGGTCGGGGCCCGCGCCGTCCCGTCGCGATACACCCGCGCGGCGTCGGCCGGGCGGCCCAGCCGGCTCAGCGCTTCACCAAGCTTCATGCGGGCATCCAGATCCGCTGGCCGCAAGCGGCACAGCGTCTCGAGGAGTGGCACCGCCGCCTCGAGATCGTTCCGGCGGAACTCCGTATAGGCGAGCGTGCCGAGGACCGCGATTTGTGCGGGCGCGAGCGCGTGCGCGCGCCGCAACGCGAACACGGCCTCGTCGTCGCGCTTGAGTTGGGTCAGCGTGACGCCCGTGAAGAACCAGGCCTCGGCTGAATGCGGCGCCAGTGCCGTCGCTTGCTCGAACAACGCCAGCGCACCGGCGGCATCGCCGGCTTTTCCGAGCTGCCGCCCATCCGCGCACAACGACACTGCATCAAGTTTGGAAGTCACACGAAGAATGCTCTGTATATTATTGATAATCCGAGGAATATAGAGAAACCTGTCACCACCGCGCCGCCCGTGTTTGCGAGCCAGCCATTCCGCGCGTCGCCGAGCAACGTACGGCGATTCATCACCCACATCAGGAAGACCGCGATGACCGGCAACAGCAATCCATTGGCCGCTTGTGCGAGCAAGATCGCGTGCAAGGGCCGCGCGCCGGTGACGGCGAAGCCGGCCCCGACGAGGATCACCGCCGCCCACACCAGCCGGAATCGGGCGGTGCGCAAATCGGTCGGCCAGCCCAGCAACCCGCAGGTCGCCCACGCGGCGGCGAGCGGCGCAGTGATGGCAGAAGTCAGGCCCGCGGCAAACAGCCCCACCGCGAACAACCACTTCGCGCCGGCGCCGAGCAGCGGCTCGAGTTGGCCCGCGAGGTCTGCGACGCCGCTCGGCGAAATGGCGGCGAGATAAAGCGGCACGGCGGTCACCAGCACGGCGAGCGTCACGATTCCGCCCAGCACGATGGCGACCGCGCTGTCGCGACGCGCATAGCGCAACGCATCGACCGTCGGAAGGCCGCGCCATTTCTCGCGTGCGGCGGCCGAATGCAGAAACAGGTTGTACGGCACCACGGTGGTCCCGACGAGCGCGAGTACCGTGAGCCCCGCGCCGGGCGGCACGCCGGGGCGTAGCGCCGGTGCCGCGGCAATGAGCTCCGGACCAATCATGACCGCCGTCCCGATGAACACGACGCTCATCACTCCGACGAGGACGATCAGCGCACGCTCGACGACCCGATATGCGCCGGACGCGAGGAGCGTGGCCGCGGCGAGCGCGCAGACGATGACCCACAGCGCGCGCGGGCCGCCCAATAAGGCTTCAAGACCGAGAGACGCGCCGGTGAGGTTACCCGACTGGTACGCCGCGTTGCCGAAAGTAATCGCCGCGAGCGCGAGAATGATGGCGGGCAGGCCGACGCTCGTGCGCAGCGCCTGACCCAAGTCCAGGCCCGATACGGCACCGAGACGGCCCGCCATCTCTTGCAACACGAGGGTCGCGACGAGCGCAGCGAGCACCGCCCACGCGAGCGTGAAGCCATACGCCGCCCCCGCGAGGCTCGCCGTGGTGACGGTGCCTGGGCCGATGAAAGCCGCAGCGACCAGGAAACCGGGGCCGAAGCGCCTCACTCGATACGCTTAACCTGAATGGACCGGTTATACCCTTCGACCTGCAACCGGTACGAGTTGAACGAGCCGCGCTTGATAACCACCTGCGCGTTCGGAATCGGTGCGAGCGGCGTGAAGCGCGAGCCGCCGAGCGTCTGCCAAACTTGTCCGTTATCGAGGTGGAGAAGCGTGGGACCGTCCCAGCCCTCGAAGACGCCATCAATACGCGCCGTTATCTCGCTCACGTTTTCCAGCTGCTCATTGCCGAAAAGGCGCTCCTCCTCGGTGCGCCCCGCCCGACGCGGTGTGTCGGCGACTTGGGGCGCCGCCGACGTCTCCGGCGCCGCAGCGCGCCCACGCGCTGGCGCGGCCGCCTGTGGCGGCAATTCCCGGCCCTCGACGGTGCGGACGAACCACGCCTGGAACTGCGCGAGTTCGGCCGGATTCAATTTATGCAGACCCGCCGCGCGGTACTCGTCCTGAGTCATGTACGGCTGCAATGCTGCGGGAACATCGCGCGCGGCGTGCACCGCACCTGCGAATGCCAGACCTGCGGCTAACGCAATCACCAATACCTTCATTTCGTTCTCCAGGGAACATCGTCCAAATCGTAGTTTCCGCCCGACAGAATCACCCCGATCCGTCGGCCTTGTAGTGCTTCATCGCGTTGCAACAATGCCGCGATGACGGTCGCGGACGACGGCTCGATCAACTGTTTCGTCCGCTCCCATGTGAATCGCATCGCCGCGATGATCGCCGGGTCGTCGACGGTCACGATGTCATCAACCAATCGCCGGATCACCGCGAACGTCTTGTCGCCCAGTTCGCCGCGCAGCCCATCGGCAATCGTATCCGGCACTTGACCGGTGACCCGCTCGCCGAGCCTGAAGCCGCGCGCGGCGTCGTCTGCGCCGGCCGGTTCCACGCCGATCACGCGCACGCGTGGGTTGATCGCTTTCGCCGCGATGACCGTCCCCGACAACAATCCGCCCCCACCGACCGGAACGAGCAAAACATCGAGGTCGGGATGCTCGTCGAGCAGTTCGAGCGCTGCGGTGCCCTGCCCCGCGATGACCTGCCAATCATTATACGGATGCACCACCGCCGCGCCGGTGCGGGCAACAACGGCTTGCAGGCCAGCTTCCCGCGCGGCGAGCGTCGATTCACAGGTTTCGATGGCCGCGCCGTAGCCCGCCACGGCGCGTCGCTTCACCGCGGGCACACTGCGCGGCATCACGACGGTCGCCGGCACCCCACGGACCGCCGCGGCGAGCGCGAGCGCGGCCGCGTGGTTTCCGGACGAGTGGGTTGCCACGCCGCCCTCGAGTGCGTCGTCGGGGAATGACAGCACCGCGTTCAGCGCGCCACGCGCCTTGAATGCCCCGCCCCGCTGCAGATGCTCCCCTTTCATGAGGACCGTCGCGCCACAGGCCGCGTCGAGCTCGCGGGAGTGGAACACCGGCGTCCGGTGAACATGCGCCGCGATGCGGGCAGCGGCGGCGCGGATATCTTCGAGGTCGACCATGGGCGTAAAATTAGCATGTGTCCCGCCCCCAAGATATCCGTCGTGGCGCGCTGTTCGTCATCGGCGCCGCATTCGCGTTCGCCATCATGGCGGCGTTGACGAAATACCTCGCGCCAAGCCTGAACAACGAGATGCTCGTTTGGTCGCGTAATCTGTTCGCCGTCGCGTTCCTGTCGCCGCTCTTGATCCGCTACCAGCCGCGACAATGGCTGACAAAACACTGGCGCGGCCATGTGATTCGCGCGACATCCGGCCTGCTCGCGATGTATTGCATGTTCTGGGCGATACCGCGGCTGGACCTTGCTGAGGCGTTGCTCTTCAATCAGACGGCGAGCCTGTTCATTCCGTTCATCGCATGGCTATGGCTTAAGGAACGTGTGTCGCCGCGCACAGGCTTCGCAATCCTGATTGGTTTCACCGGCATCCTGCTCGTACTGAAGCCCGGGGCCGGCACGTTTTCATGGGCCGCGGTCGTCGGGCTGTTGTCCGGCGCGCTCGCCGCGGTTTCGATGGTATCGATTCGCTCGATGGCGGGCCTCGAACCGTCGACGCGCGTCGTAATGTATTTCAGCGTGCTCGCAACCGTCTTTTCATCTATCCCGCTTCTGTGGGCATGGCAGTCGCCGACCGCGATTGAATGGTTGTTACTCGCCGTCCATGGTTCGTTGGCCGCGACCGGACAGTTGCTGCTGACGCGCGGCTATATGTCGGCGCCCGCGGCACAGGTCGGACCGCTTACCTTCTCGGTGGTGTTGTTCGCGGCGCTATTCGGGTGGCTGTTCTGGGGCGAGACGCTCGATGCGTTGAGCTTATGGGGCGGACTGCTCGTGATCGCCGCCGGCGTCCTGGTCGTCATCCGGTGGCCGAAGCGCCGCGCCGCGATTATTTGAAAAGATGCTCGCGGTAGTATTGCAGCTCGCGGATCGAGTCGCGGATGTCCTCAAGCGCTTGATGCGTCGATTCCTTCGTGTAGCCCGCGGAAACTTGCGGCGCCCAGCGGCGCGCGAGTTCCTTCAGCGTGGAGACATCGAGATTTCGGTAATGGAAAAACCGTTCCAGCGCCGGCATGTAACGCACGAGGAATCGCCGATCCTGATGCACGCTGTTCCCGCAAATCGGTGAACCCCGCTCGGGCACCCAACGCGCGAGAAACTTCAGCGTCGCCACCTCCGCCTCCGCGTCTCCGACGGTGCTCGCACGCACGCGTTCGGTGAGCCCGGAGCCACCGTGCGTACGGGTGTTCCATTCATCCATCAGTGCAAGTTGTTCGTCGGTCTGATGAACGGCAATCACCGGCCCCTCGGCGAGGATGTTGAGATCTTTGTCAGTCACGATTGTCGCGATCTCGATGATGCGATCGCGCTCCGGGTCGAGCCCGGTCATCTCGAGGTCAATCCAGGCGAGGTTGTCGGCGTGTACAGGCATAATGGCAAGGATTCTAACAGAGGCACGTAATGGCACAGGGTAATGGCTCGGTCGTGGTGAACTACGGTGCGCGGGTGCTCATCGAGACCGAGGCCGGTGCGATGTTGCGCTGCTCGGTCCGCGGACGGCGGCTGCGACCGGTGTGTGGGGACCTCGTGCGCTGGGACCAGGCCGACGAAGAGACCGGGGTGGTCACTGAAATCATCGCACGCGAACGCGTGCTTGAGCGCGCTGATGGACGCGGTGGCGCGGCAGCCATCGCCTCGCATCTGGACCGTGTCATCGTGGTGGTCGCGCCCGAACCCGAGCCCGAACCCGTGCTCGTCGATCGCTATTTCGTGATGGTCGAGCGCGGTGGTATCGACGGCGCGCTGCTTCTTAACAAGGCCGATTGCGCAGACGCGGCCTTCCGCGCGCGCTTCGACGAATTCGCCGCGGCCGACTATCCGGTATGGGTCACGAGCGCACGCGATGGCGTGGGACTCGATGCGCTGCGCCGCGAACTCGAGGGCCGAACAACGCTGCTTGTCGGCCAGTCCGGCGTCGGCAAGTCATCGTTGCTCAACGCGCTGATTCCCGACCTTGAACTGCAAACCGGTCTCTTGTCCGACGGAAGTGGCGAAGGACGCCACACGACGACTGCGACGACCCGCTATCGACTGCCTGGCGGCGGCGCGCTCGTCGACTCGCCGGGTGTGCGCGAGTTCTGGCTGCCCGAGATGACGACGCCGGAGCTGATCGGTGGCTTTCGGGAGCTCGCGCGCACGGGCGTCGCGTGCCGATTCCGCGATTGCGTGCACGCGGACGAGCCCGGCTGTGCCGTGACCGATGCCGTGGAACGCGGAGCGATTTCAAAAAGACGGTATGGGAGCTACCGCCAACTCCAGCGCACCATCGTCAAACAGCGCTAGCCTGGCGGCCAACTCATCGGTCGGCCACCGAGCAAATGCAGGTGCAGGTGGTACACGCTCTGCCCACCCTCGGCATTACAGTTGAACACCGTGCGGTAACCAGAATCCGCGATACCCGCTTCCGCCGCGATCTTTCGCACCGCCGCATACATCCGTCCGATCAGACGACCCTGTGCATCGGTCACGTCGTTCAGCGTTTCGATGTGTTCACGCGGAATGACGAGCACGTGTGTGGGCGCCTGCGGGTTCATGTCGCGGAACGCGAGTACCGAATCGTCTTCGTACACGACATCGGGTTTGATTTCGCCCGCGGCCATCTTGCAGAAAATACAGTTCATTTGAGGTCTTGCCTCCCAGTGAACGCATGCGACAGCGTACCGCCGTCGACATACTCGAGTTCGCCGCCGATCGGCACCCCGTGCGCGATGCGTGTTGCGCGCACGCCGTGGCGGCGCGAGAGGTCGCCGATGAAATGCGCGGTCGCCTCACCCTCCACGGTCGGATTCGTGGCGAGAATGATTTCCCGGACTTCCCCCGCCTTAAGCTGCGCTTCGAGCAAATCGAAGCCGAGCTGCGCGGGGCCGATGCCGTCGAGCGGCGAGAGGTGCCCTGTGAGGACGAAATAGCGGCCGCGATAGCCGGTCGCCTGCTCGACCGCGAGCACGTCGGCCGGCGTCTCGACGACACACAGAAGGCCCGCATCGCGACTGCCGTCGCTGCAAATCCGACAAACGTCCGTATCGCTGAGCATGCGGCAGCGCGCGCAGTGACCAACGCCTTTGACGGCGTCGGCGAGCGCGGATGCGAGTACCAGTGCGCCGTCGCGGTCACGCTCCAGCAAATGGAACGCAGCGCGCTGCGCTGATTTAGGGCCGACGCCCGGGAGCGCGCGTAGCGCCTCGATCAAGCGACCGAGCAGCGGCGAGTAGACCACTTAGAAGGGCTGCAATCCGGGCGGCAGTCCCATCCCGGCGGTGACGGCACCCATCTTTTCCTGCACCAGCGCTTCGACCCGCTGCACCGCGTCATTCACCGCCGCGGCGACCATGTCCTCGAGCATCTCGCGGTCCTCGCCGGCGACGCCCTCGTCGATCGTCACACGACGCACGACGTGCTTGCCCGTCATCACGACCTTAACGAGCCCGCCGGCCGCCTCGCCCGTGACTTCAAGCGTCTCGAGTTCCTGTTGCACGCGCTTCAGATTCTCCTGCATCTGCTGCGCCTGGCGCATCATATTGCCGAGGTTTCCTTTCATCATGACTCCGTCTTCAATCCAGGGGTTTCACGGCATCGGGGTCGAAGCCCGTGCCGAACGTGTCGGTAAGCGCTTTCAAGCTCGGGTCCTCGCTCAGCGAATCGCGCGCCTGCGCCTGTCGCTCACCCTGCTTGCGCTCGATGGCTTGCGCGGGGGTCTCTGCCGCAGGTTTACCGGAATCGATCCGCAGGCGGACCTCCTTGCCGTAGTGTCGACTCAGCGCTTGCTGCAAGCGCTGCTCCGCGCTCGGCGTACAGAGCTGCTTGAACGACTCCTCGAGCTCGAGGAGGACCGCATCGCCGTCCCAACCCTTGAACACGCAATTGCGCGCGAGCTCGAGGCCGACACCGCGCACCGACAAGGCATCCACGACCGCGAACCAATCGCCGTCCGCCGGCGCGGCCACGGTCGGCGAAGCGGTTGTGGGGGCAGCCGTGGTCGGCGTAGCAGCCGTTAGAGCAGCAGGTGTAGGACTGGCCCCTTTGCGCCGCGATTGATCGGGCGCCGGTACTGCAACATCGCCATCGTCGATACGAAATGCCAGCATCCGCAACACGACCATCTGCAGACCCGCACGTGGCTCCGGCGACAACGGCAGGTCGCGGCGACCGTGCAACGCAAACTGGTAACAGAGCTGCGCGTATTCCGGTGAGAACCGCTGCGCGAGTGCAGCGAGGTCCGCGTCGTCATCGCTCGCTGCATCCGGCACGATCTGCAACAACGCGATGCGTTGCAGCGCGCTCGCGAGGTCGTCGAGCACCTGATCCGGTTCCGCGGCCTGTTCGAGCAATGCGTCGAGCTCCGCGACGCTACCCGCGGCATCGCCGTCGGCGATACCACCGAGCAACTTGAGCAATCGACCGCGGTCGATTGAGCCGAGCATCTCGCGCGTTTCGGCTTCGCCGACTTTGCCGGCCCCGAACGAAATCGCTTGATCGAGTAGGGAAAGCGCGTCGCGCATGGAACCGTCTGCGCCGCGCGCGACGAGCTTCAACGCTGCGGCATCGAAAGGAATGCCCTCCTCGCCGAGTACGAATGCGAGATGGCCCTCAATGAGGTCCGGCGGCAACCGCTTCAGGTTGAACTGTAGGCAGCGCGACAGCACGGTGACCGGCAGCTTTTGCGGGTCGGTTGTCGCGAGCAGGAACTTCACGTGCGGCGGCGGCTCTTCGAGCGTCTTCAAGAGCGCGTTGAACGAATGTCCGGACAACATGTGAACTTCGTCGATCAGGTAGACCTTGTAGCGGCCGCGCGTCGGCGCGTACTGCACGTTGTCCAGCAACTCGCGCGTGTCGTCGACTTTCGTGCGCGACGCGGCGTCGACTTCGATGAGGTCCACGAAACGGCCTTCGTCGATTTCGCGACACGCGGAGCATTCTCCGCACGGCACGGACGAGACCTTCACTTCGCAGTTCAGCGATTTCGCGAGTATGCGCGCGATGGTCGTCTTGCCGACACCGCGTGTTCCGGTGAACAGGAACGCATGGTGCAGGCGGTCGTTGTCAAGCGCGTTGATCAGCGCACGCAACACATGCTGCTGGCCAACCATCGTCGCGAAACTGCGGGGGCGCCACTTTCGGGCGAGGACTTGATAACTCATTGGGTCGATTATAGGCGGCGACCCCCACCCGCCGCACCCCGGCACACGCCGGGCACCGCTACCGCTGCTTCCTTCCGGATCTGACGGGATTTACGGGCCGGTGTTGCGGGGGGACCGATGAGGATCGCCATAGAAACGTTCGGGTTTGGCGGAGAGAGGGATTACTCGTCGCCTCCGGCTCCTCGCCCCTTCGGGGCCAGCGTCGCTTCGCTCCGCTGTTCGCCGGGCTGCGCCCGGCGTCGAACCCACATTTTAATATCGAGGGTCCGAATCTGATTTAACCGCGTTTTTAACTGGCGGAGAGAGAGGGATTCGAACCCTCGATACGGGGTTACCGTATACACACTTTCCAGGCGTGCGCCTTCGACCGCTCGGCCACCGCTCCGCATGCCTTTCGGCAAGGGGGCGCACCTAGCGGGGCTGGGGCGGGTTTACAAGCGGCTCGGCTTGCCCCCTGTGCGGCACACGCCTACCCGGATTTCCATGACCCGCACGATTGGACCGCCTCCTTCGGCAGACGAGATGGAACGGATGGCTCGCGCTACACTTGAGCGGCTTCCGGCGCAGTTTACCGAGC
>CAYODZ010000013.1:0-2483 GCA_964402835.1 uncultured Gammaproteobacteria bacterium
CCGCTCGCTCGGCAAGCTCGCGGCGCTGCCACCCACCACGAGAATCTTTTGTGCGCACGAGTACACAGTCGCGAACCTCGCGTTTGCACGCCTCGTAGAGCCGGAAAATGCTGACATCGTGTCTCGGTTGGCGCACACAACGGCGCAACGCGAACGCGGCGAACCGACAATTCCATCGACGCTCGCCGAAGAGCTGGCAACGAATCCGTTCCTCCGCTGCGAAGAGCCCGCGATTCAGGTGGCGGCAGAGAAGCATGCAGGCGTTCCCCTGAGGAATGCGGTAGATGTTTTTGCTACAGTACGGCTCTGGAAGGACACAACTGGGTAACAGGAATATGAAGCTCTTCAGCGCAATCATCCTCGGGTTCCTACTCACGGGCTGCTCGATGCTTCCCCAGCTGGGTGGGGGTGATGACATTGCGATTGAGCCTGTGCCTGCCCCGACCGACCCCGAATCCAATGAGACTGATTTTTCACTCGAAGAAGAAGTCCTCCAATCCGAAGCCGACACCGATGAGAGCTTCATCAAGCTCGCGCGCATCCCGGAGCCAGTCGTCGTCGAGCCCGCCGCTGAACCGACCGTCGAAGACCTGTGGGTCCGCATCCGCGCGGGCTTCAAGCTCGAGGCATCCGACCATGGCCGCGTCGTCACCGCGCGCAGCTGGTACCAGCGTCACCAGGATTACCTCGATCGCGTCGCGACCCGCGCGACTCCGTACTTGCATTACATCGTTGATGAGATCGAAAAGCGCGACATGCCAATGGAGATCGCGCTACTACCCGTCGTCGAGAGCGCATTCGATCCGTATGCCTACTCGCACGGCCGCGCGTCCGGCTTGTGGCAGTTCATCCCGGCAACGGGCCGCCAGTACGGTCTGAAGCAAAACTGGTGGTACGACGGGCGCCGCGACGTCGTCGAATCGACGCGCGCCGCGCTCGACTACCTCGAGTACCTGCACCGCTATTTTGACGGCGACTGGTTGCTCGCGCTCGCCGCGTACAACACCGGTGAAGGCAACGTCGCGCGCGCGGTTCGTCGCAATAAAGCCGCTGGCAAACCGACTGACTTCTTCTCACTGCGCCTGCCCGCCGAGACACGCAGCTACGCCCCGAAGCTGCTGGCGCTGCGCGACCTCGTCGCGAACCCGGAGAACTACGGCGTCACGCTGAAGCCGATCGCGAACGAACCGTATCTCGGCATCGTCGAAATCGACACGCAGGTCGACCTCGAACTCGTCGCCGAGCTCAGCGAGCTGCCGCTGACTGAGCTGTATCTACTCAATCCCGGTTACAACCGCTGGGCAACCGACCCGGCCGGCCCACATCGCGTGGTGCTGCCGCTGCCGGTCATCGAGACTTTCCAGTCGAAGATCGCCGCGATCCCGGTCATCGAGCGCGTGAGCTGGATGCAGCATCGCGTACGCTCCGGCGAGACGCTCGGCGGCATCGCGCAGCGCTACCGTACTTCCGTCGCGGAGCTTCAGCGACTGAACCAGTTGAACGGCACGGTCATTCGCGCCGGCAAGGACCTGCTCGTCCCGGGCGCCGCGCGTGGTCAGCGCGGCACCGTGGCATCGTCGTCCGGAGACGGCCAGAAGCTTGAGTACACCGTGCGCCGTGGCGATTCGTTGTGGAAAATCGGCAAGGAACATGGGGTCGGGGTCGCAACGCTCGCCGACTGGAATGCGATGACGCCGAACGACATGCTGCGTGAAAACCAGAAGCTCGTGATTTACCTACCGACCGGCACCGCGCCACGCGGCGAAGGCCCGATGGCCGAGCACACGATGCGGAAGATCAATTACACAGTGCGCCGCGGCGACTCGCTGGGCCGCATCTCGCAGCGGTTCCGCGTCAGCGTGAACCAACTGCGCCAATGGAATAATATTGACCCGGACCGGTACCTACAGCCCGGGCAGCGGCTGTTGCTGTATGTCGACGTCACACAGCAGAGCGGCGGTTAAAAGAACAATATAGAAGCGGCGCGTGGGAGCGACGCTCTTAGCGTCGCGATTCTATACATAAGGGGGCAGCATGGGTTTTCTCAAAGGCAAGAAGGCCTTAATTTGCGGCCTCGCGTCGCAGCGTTCAATCGCCTGGGGCATCGCGCAGGCGATGCATCGCGAAGGCGCCGAACTCGCGTTCAGCTACCAGGGCGACCGACTCAAAGAGCGCGCTGAAGAGATGGCCGCCGAGCTTGGCTCGAAGCTCGTGTTCGGTTGCGACGTCGGTAACGACGATGAAATCACCGCGATGTTCTCCGACCTGAACAAGCACTGGGATGGCATCGACATCCTCATTCACTCAATCGGCTTCGCCCCTCGCGACCAGCTCGAAGGGAACTTCATCGACAGCGTGAACCGCGAAGGATTCCGTATCGCGCACGACGTGAGCTCGTACAGCCTCGCCGCGCTCGCACGCGGCGCGCGAGAAATGATGCAGGGCCGCAATGGTGCGATCCTCACGCTGACCTACCTCGGCGC
>CAYODZ010000014.1:0-6054 GCA_964402835.1 uncultured Gammaproteobacteria bacterium
CACGCGATGCCGGCTCGCGCTCGAAGTTCGCGCGTCTGGGGCGCCGCAGCGCATCCCGGCTCTCGCCGCCGAAGGCGCCTCGCACGGCTGGCTGTGCAGGCTGCAGTCGGCTTAGAGCGCCTCGCGGCGCCGAATCCTCCACAGCGGACGCCGGATGCGCGGCCATGCCTGCGGCGACTATGCCGAGGCAAAAGACTTTCGCAAACAGCGCCCGGCCAAGCGAGCCGCACAAATCAGTTGCGATCATGCTTGGGATTGCGCCGCAACAGGAGCTACCCTTCCGGCGGCGCCGCGGTCTGGTCGACGTCCGGCAGCGTTCGCACCGGCGCGCTCTGCATGACCGGGCCGGGCTCAACCGCCGCCGCATCGGCTGGCGCCGAAGCAACCGGCGGCGTGCGCACCGGCGCCGTCTGTGCGAGTTGCACCGGCGGCATTCTCACACCGCCGCCAACCACCGTGAGAGCGAGTCCGGCCACGCCGGCGGAGGAGCCCACCGCATCCTGGATCGAACTCGTCGTCGTGGTGTCGGGGCTCGTCGTGCTTGGGCTGGTGGTACTGGGGTCCGTCGTGCCCGGGCTCGTGGCGGTCGGTATCGTTCCGATCGGCAGGTCTGGCGGCGTGGCATCGGGCGGCGTCGAGCCTGGGGGCGTCGAGCCCGGCGGCACGACGACCGGGACCGGCACCAGCGGCGTCACCGCGAGAACGCCCGATGAAAAGGCGATGGTGTAATTCGACGGTGTAAACGTGCCGCCGGTCGGGTCACTGGCGGTGATCGCATAGGGACTGCCCACGACGGTCGCGCTCGCGATGGCGCCGGGGCTGGTGAGCGTGGTGCTGCCGATGGTCTCGCCGTTCGCGAGACCCGCCGACGTGAAGGCCGTGAGGATCGCGGTCTGACCGAAGCTTTTGGTCGCGTCGCTCGCGGTGACCATCAGCGGCGCCGGCGTCACGATCATCGTGCCGTCGACGAAATTGATGGCGTAATTCGACGCGGTGAAGGTGCCGCCGACCGGGTCCGCGGGTGTGATCGCGTAAGGGTTGCCTGCGACGCTCGCCGTCGCCACAGTACCGGGACTGGTCAAGGTCACGCCGCCGACGGTCTCGGCATTGACGAGGCCGGTCGAGGTGAAGGCCGTCGTCGCGAGTATGGCGGTGTCACCGTAGACCTTCGTTGCATTGTTAGCGGTGATCGTGAGCGGCGCCTGCGTGATATTCGCGGTGGTCGTGCCGGAACCCGGCACCGCCACGGAGAACAACGCGAAGCGCTCGACGTTCACCCCGCCCGTGGTGTATCCGTTGTAGGTGACGGTCTTGCTGGTCCCGACGTTCTGGTTGTCGAAGGTCGCAGTGCCGGGGACCAGCGTCACGTCTCCGCCCAGCGTCGGATCGCCCCTGAACGAAAGTGTCGCCGCGGTGGTGCCGTCGTAGATCTTGTTGTCGGCCTGGGCGAACACCCACGCCCGGATATCGGATGCCGCGCTCACCCGCGTCACGTAGTTCGCGATCTCAGCCGTGGTGGCTGCGTAAGTGGCCGGATTGAAGCGGATGGTCGTGTTCGGCGAAACGACCTGGCCGACACCGACGAAGGACACGGTGCCGCCGATGACCCCCGGGCCGGTGCCGTCATTGTCCGCGATCAGCGTCACGGGCCCCCCGTCGGCGCTGATCGTGTTGTTCACCACCACATTGTTCGCGCCGCGCAGATTGACCGAACCGCCCCCGTCCGCGGTGACGACCCCGACGCTCACGTCGCGTCCGCCCAGCATGTTGATCACGGCGCCATTGGCGCTGGCGGTGATCGCGCCGGTCGTGATGACGTCACGCGCAGCGGTCATGGATATCGTCGACCCGGCCCCGCTTGCAGTCACTGCTCCGGTGACGATCACGTCGTTGACGGCGTTGAGCACGATCCCCGAGCCTGCGGTGCTCGCGGTCACGGCAGCGTTGATGAGAACGTCGTTTCCCGCGCGGAGCTCGAGCGTTTGTGCCGTCGACCAGGTCAGCGCGTCCGCGACGATGATGTCGCGCGGCACCGCAATGACACGGTTGGTGGTGGCGAGACTCAACTCCACCTGCGCCGGGGTCTCGTCGCCGCCCACCGTGGCGATGATGTGATCCGGAAACGGATCGAGCAGCCAGGTGCCGGTCTTGCCGTTCGCGGCGAGCGTGTTGACGTGCAGGCTGTCGGCACGGAACACGATTCTGCCGGAGGTTTCGATGAAACCGCCGTCGCCGGAATTTGCTCCGCCGCGGGCGGTGAGCGTACCTGCGACCGACGTGTCGCCATCGGACCAGACGGCGATCTGCCCGCCATTGCCGGTCCGGATCGCATCGGCATTGATGATCGAGCCCGCGTCGAAAGAGGTGCGCTGCGCATTCTGCTCCGGCCCTGCGCCGTGGAAGTTGCCGCCGACGAGCGCGAGGCCCCCGCCCGCATCACCGGACACGTTGATCGAAGCGCTCGCGAGCACTACGGTCTCGCCGAGCACGCGCACCGAGCCGCCCGTCTGCCCTGCCCCCGTCCCGGACGCGTCGAGCGTGCCGCTCACGTTGACCGTGCCGCTTTGCATGTCGCCCAGGAGCCGGATCGTGCCGTTGCGGTTCTCGAGCGTCTGCGCTTCGATCACACCGGTGTTGTTCACCACGGTGCTCAAGAGCTCGCCCGCGGCCTGCGCCGTCATCAGCACCTGGCCGCCGTTCGCCCGAATGAGACCGCCGTTACGCACCAGCGCGTTCACCGCGCCTTCGTTTACCGAAACGTTGAGCAGTCCGTCGCCCGCCACATCGAGCGTCACGGCATTGCCCGCGGCAAGCGCCACCGTTCCCATGCTCGCGGCGATCACGCCTTCATTGCTGACGCTCGCACCGAGCAGCGCCACGTAGCCGCCGCCGGCATCGATCGACCCGCGATTGACGATCGCGCCATTGCCCGCGCCGGAAAAGCGGTAGCTGCCCGCCATGAAATCGGCGTCGGCGATATTCAGCGTCGAGGCCACGAGCCCGCCCACGTTCACTTGCGCGCCCGTGCCGAACAGGATGCCGTTGGGGTTGACCAGGAACACCTTGCCGTTGGCCGACAGGCTGCCGAGGATGCTCGAAGGATCGGCGCCGAGCACACGGTTCAACGCGACCGCGCTCGCGTTCGGTTGCACGAAGCGGACCGCTTCGCCTTGTCCGATGCTGAAGCTTTGCCAATTGATCGCGACGTTCTGCGTCGACTGGGTGACCGTCGTGCTGCTCGCGCCGTTCGCGATCACCGCGCCGCCCGCCGACACCGCGCCGCCCGTAGGCAGGGCGTAGACGTTGCCGAACGCCAGCATGAGCGAGGCCGTCAGCGTCTTCAGGGCGAAGCGCGCAGGCTCCGCCAACCGCATTACGCAAAGCGACGACCTTTTACCGAGGCTCGAAGTGTGTTCGGAAACCGTGTCGAAAGTGCCCGTCCTGTCGTTCCAGATCAATCGGTAGTAGCGATTCATGGTGTCCCGTTTTTGGCGAAAGTGTTGTTACGCGTTGTTCGTTGCGGATGTGAAGATCAGAAGTATTTGATGAGCTGGAGCCAGAAGCGGCCGCTCGAATCGGGGGCTGAAGTCGCGGCCGCATTGCCCAGCTTGTGTGCGTAATAGGCCTTCGCGACAAAATTGTTGTAGGCCGACCAGGAGAGCCCGATGCCGGCGGCGCTCAGGGTTCTCTGGTTCGGCCCGGGCGCCCAGGGGTTCCTGTTGACTCTGACGGTGCCGGTATCGACGAAGGCGATCGCGTGCATCTGGCCGGGCATGCTCTCGGCAAACCTGGGCAGCAGCAATCTCGCCTCCAGGGTCGCTACGTAACCTTCATCGGCATACGTTTCGCCGACCGGATACGCGCGCACGCCGTACGGGCCGCCCAGTACCATTTTCTCGGAGATGTCGAGGTTCTTCGAAGCGACCTGCCCGTAGACCGCGCCGTAGAGCGAGATCGTTCGGGTGACGTGCTGCAGCCGCGCGGCAGTGAATGCGAGCTTCCCGTAACCGCCGTTGCTGCGCGCCGTCGCCGCGTCCGCCGCGCGCGCGGCAGGGGTCTCGATGTCGACATCGCCCGAGCTGCCGGTGATCGAATAGGTGCTGAGCCCGCCGCCGCCCAGGTCGTCACGGTGATTGCCGTAGAGGCCCAGCATGCCGACGCGGACCTTCTTGTCGGTGACAGTGGACGTGGCGTCCACCCGGTCCTCGAAGGTCTTCGCATCGAAGCCGGCGATGGCGTAGAGATTGGTGTTGCGCGAGCGGATCAGCGGATAGCTGCCGTAGACGCTTGCGATGTGCGCCGTGCCGCGCGCGCGCAGGGGCTCGAACTCTTTGCCGAGCCGGTAATGCAGGGCGGTGTAGGCCACGCCCACCGTCGCCCTGCCCAGCAGCGTCTGATACGACGCGCGGCCATACGTGAGGCCTTCGCCGGAGGTCAACGCGCGCAGGCTCACCACGTCGCCGTGGCCGGTCGGATTGTTGATGTTCACCGTGCCGCCGACGCGATACTCGCCGGTGTAGCGGTTGCCTGCGTTGTCGCCTTCGAGGCTGCCGGTCACGCGCTGTCCCGGCGTCACGTCGACGATGAGGTCGGAGGTGCCCACGGAGGCGCCGGGCACCAGCGTCGATCGCACGACGACGCCGGGAACATCCGAGAGCTGCAGCAGGCGGCTCTCGAGGGGGGCGATCGCGATGGTGTCGCCCGCATCGAGACCTTCGAGCAGGCCGTTCGCGACGCGCTCCGACAGATTCGTCTGGTTGCGTACGCTGACCTTGCCGTATTCGCCTTCGATGACCCTGAACGTCACGGCGCCGTCCTTTATGTCCTGTGCGGGCAGATACACTCTCGCCACGAAATAACCGTTGCGGTGGTAGTGGTCCGCAATCTTCGCCGCTATCGCGCGGAGCTCGACGAGACTCCGCTCGCTGCCCGGCTCGAAACCGGCGAGCTCGATCAGCACGGCTTCGGAGTAAACCTTCGCGCCCGTCACACGCACGCTGTTGACGATGACTTTCGCGTCATCGGCGGCGGGGACGGGGGGTGCACCTCGTTTTTCGATCTCGATCTCGGGTGCGGCGCGTTCAGGCGCGGGTGGTGGCGGAATCTGCTGGAGCTGACCGCCGGCGGTGGGCGGCTGCTGGGCAAAGACGCTGTGGCTCAACGCAAGTACGCTCACAGCAAGTAGCTTTATTCTCAACGTGACCTCGGTTGTCGTATTCGATGGACGCTCGAGCAGCGCAAGGCTGGAGCCTCTCGCGCGACGCGAGCACTCGTCGGTGCGGCAACGCTCATAAGCGGCGCGACACCTGTCGTTTGCGAGCGACAGGACGCACGGCGCTCAGTGCCTGCTACTGTCTGGAGTATTGCCCTGAGAGGGCGGGCTTCAAGTGCTGTGAAATGCAAAGACGCCGACCTCGGACGAAAAGTTTGCGCGATGTCCGGGCAAGACCGAACGAGTCTCGCCTGAGCGCAGAGAGCTGGCCGGCGCGCGGTGAAGAAAACGCCGGATCGAACAACGTTAACGGCAGCGCCGCGGTTTACCTGAAGAAGCCGATAATTCGGGCGCAATCGAGCATATCCGCCCTCCAAAACAGGTGACGGCCGTGGTCGGGCCTTATGGGCGGCTTCCGGTCGAAACCTGCCCATCGCGCCCTCAGGCGCGCCGGCTTAATGCTTCATCGAGGGTTCGAGCGGCTCGCTGTCCCGCGGTCCGGGGAAATCGAATTCGGGATTGCTGGGCCAGCGCAGATGCTGGGTCAGCATGCGATCACGCACGTCGAGCTTGCGAGTCTGCGTGTTGCCTTCATACGTGGCTTCGACGACGTACGACCCGGGCGGCAGGCGCGCGAGCACGAGCGGCCCCGGCGCGTGCAGCACGAGGACGGGATTGCCGGCCTTGTCGTTGAACACCACTGCGACATCCGAGATGTAATTGCCTTCGATCAGCGTGAAGATGAGCTTCACGTTGAACTCGTGCTCGCGCGCGGCGAGCCGCTGCATCTCGTCGGCGCCGATGCCGCCGGCGAGGTAGCCATATCCGTCCTTGTCTACGGT
>CAYODZ010000015.1:0-10904 GCA_964402835.1 uncultured Gammaproteobacteria bacterium
GACCCCGCGGTGCTCGAGAGCTACCTCGGCGAGGAAACAGAAGTCTGATGCTTACAGTCGAAAACCTGGACCTGGACTACGGCGACGCGCAAGCGCTCGAGGACGTCTCGCTCGAGGTGCCCGCGGGCGAGATCGTGGCCATCGTCGGCGCGAACGGCGCCGGCAAGTCCTCGCTCATCCGCACCATCGCCGGCATCGAGAAGGCGCGCGCCGGGCGCGTGACGTTCAAGGGGCGCGACATCACGCGCCTGCCCTCGCACGCCATCTGCAACCTCGGCGTCGGCCAGGTGGCCGAGGGGCGCCAGGTGTTTCCGAGCCTGTCGGTGGAGGAGAACCTGCAGATGGGCGCGCTGCTGCCGCGCGCGCGCGCCGGCGCCCGGGCCATGCTGCAACGCGTCTACAAGATGTTCCCCAAGCTGGCCGAGCGCCACGCGCAACTCGCCGGGACACTCTCCGGAGGCGAGCAGCAAATGCTCGCCATCGGCCGCTGCCTCATGGGCCAGCCCGAGCTCGTCATGTTCGACGAGCCCTCGCTCGGCCTCGCGCCGGTGGTGGTGCAGGAGGTGCTGCACGCCATCCGCGGGCTGAACCGGGACGGCCTCACGGTGCTCCTGGTCGAGCAGAACGTGGCGGTGTCGCTCAAGCTCTCGAAGCACGCCTACGTGCTGGAGAATGGCCGCGTCGCCATGAGCGGTCCGGGCGAGCAGCTGCTGCACGACGACCGGGTGCGGCAGGCGTATCTGGGGCTGTAAGCGAGCGCAGCGCCTAGCGCGCGGCCTTGCCTTTCCTTCCGAGCAAGGCGTTACCGAGGGCGTCGAACTGCTGAGGGTCGCCTGCGTCGCTGCGCTGCCCGAGTAGGACCAGGAAGCCCGGCAGGCTCGCCGGGCTGTACGCGGCGTAGCTCGGGCTCCAGCTCGCCCCGGCGCTTGCCCAATCGATGTCTCCGACTGCGACCGCAGCACCAACCTGGTCGAGGTCGAATCCCGGAAGGTTGCCGGCCGCCTGTTGCGGCCCACCTCCGCCCGAAGTCTGTCCGAGCACGTATCGCACGCCCGAGGCCAGTTCGTCCTGCATGACGGCATGGGTCGCGGCGTCGTGGTGATCGAAGCCGAGCACGTGCCCGATTTCGTGCGTGACGACGGTGAGCAGATCCATGAGCCCGTACGCCTCGCTGCCGCCCCCCGCGCGGAGGATATTCTGGTCCAGCCGCACCCGGAACTCGCTGCTGTCGGCCGTGGACGTGTCGACGAACCAGCCGTGTCCGGCAGCGTCGGCGTCGATCACCACGAGGTTGTCCTGCCGGTACCCGAGCGCATCGCCCTCAAGATCCGCGATCGAGAAACGCACGCCCGCAAGCGCCGCAAGCCGCGCATCGCCCGTGCCGAGCGCATCGATCCACTGCGTGAGCGCTGCCGACGCAATGGTGTCGAGCTCGGATTGCGTCAGCGTCACCGTGTCGGCATCCGCCGCGCTCGTCGCCGCGAGCAGGGTTTCGCCTTCGCCCTCGGGAACGAACCCGGCGTCGTCGGTCTTCACCGTCAGGTCGTCGAACGCGGCCGGCCCGTCGATCGCCAGCAGGCCGAAGTCGCCGTCCACGGTCACCGCGTTGTAGACGTATCCCCCAAGCACCTGCCCGTCGAGCTTCACCGTCACCCCTGCGTTCTTGAGGACGATGCCAAGCCTGTAGTCGCTGCCGGCGTCGATGGCGCGCGCGAACGTCGCATCGGTCGCCCAGCCGCCCTTGGCGCTGTGATGCCCGATGATCACCTGGTCGGTTGCGGCGTCAAGGGCGACGAACTTGAAGTCCTCGGCCGAGTAGCGGTCGAATACGAATCCCGCGCGAGTTGCGGTGTTCACGGTCGCGGACAGGTCGAGCAGCGAGTCGAGGTATAGCCCGTTCACGCCGAGGTCCATGATCGCCGTGGCCAGCGAACCGCTTGCATCGGGCGCGCCCGCGAAACGACCGTCCGGCTGCACGCCCCAGACTCCCGTCTGTGCGAAAGCCGGCAGGAGCGGCGAATCGCCGCCGCCGAACGCCTCGGTCGCCTCGAACGTGATCTGCGGCGGCAGCACCTTCACCGCGATGTTGTCGAAGGTGCCGCGCGAGCTGTCCGAGCCCACCCCGACCAGACCGTAGTTCAGGCCGTAGGAGAATCCTTCGATCACCCGCGGCGCGAACGTGTAGGACACCGAGGCCTTGTTGTCCACGACCACGGTCACGTTCACGCCGTTCACGGCGATCAGCATGTTGTAGTTCGTGCCGGGCTTGACCTGGAATGGCGCTTGCTTATCCACCGTCCAGCCGCTCGCCGTGTGGTGGCCGATGACCAGCTTGTTGGTCGAGCCGTCGATACCGGCGAACTTGAAGTCGTCCTGGTCCACGTAGTCGAAGACGACGTAGGCGTTCGCCTTCCAGCCGGCTAAGGGCTTCACCACGCTGATCGAGGCCTGAACCTCGAAGTAGCCGGGCAGCGCGTCGCCGATATGGTAGACGGATATTGCGTCGCCCTTCGGCGAGTCCGCGGCCACTTGCAGCTGGCCGCTCTCGACGCTGAACTTGCCGGTGTCGACGAAGAAGCCCTCCATCGTGCCGTCCTGGAAGCCCGCCGAGCGCAGCACGTCGCGCGGGCCGCCGGGAATGTTGCCCGCCTGCGGGTCCGCGGGCGCGCCGGTCTGGTCGCCCCAGGCGAAATCCTGCTGCAGCACGAGGCCCAGCTCGCCGTGCGGCTCGCCGTTGCGCGAGGGGATCGGATTGTTGTTGGTCGGCGCGGGCGCGTTGCCGCCGATGGCGTCGGCATAGCGAGTAAAGTCCGCCCCGTCGCCAGCGGAGAGCGCGTACAGGAATTCGTGCAGGTGCGGCATCATCGTGCGGCTGACCGACGCCTGGCCGAACGGGGCGTAGGGCACGATGTAACTGTTGTACTCGCCCACCCAGTCGATCAGGCGGTCGCCGCCCGTGTTGCCAATCAGGATGTCGCGTCCCGCGCCGCCGTAAGCGCGATCCTCGTAGAACGGATGCGTATCGGGCGCGTCGTTGAGGTCCGCGTTCGTGCCGTGGTCGTCATCGGCGTTCAGCAGGTCGTTGCCCCAGCCGCCGTAGAGGTTGTCGCGGCCCGTTCCGCCCACCAGCCAGTCGTTGCCGAGGTCGCCGAAGATCGCGTCCTTGCCGTCGTCGTTCGTCGCCGGATAGGACGTGGTCTGCTGCCCGGTCGCCTTCGGCACGTCGCCACCCGCGCGCCAGACGCCTTCGGTCTTGTCGAAGTTGAGCAGGAACTCGTATGCGGCCCCTTGATCCTCGCCCTTCCACAGATTTCCGCTGCCGTCGAGCAGGATCTTCATGCGCGGGTCGTACTCGTCGTACAGGAAGAACTCGCCCGCGCGGAAGCGGTTGTTGAGGTGCTTGCCGTCGAGGTCCATCGGATTGAACGCGAGAACGTCGCCCGGGTTGGGATTGGCAACGCTGTCGCCCGGATGGATCGGGTCGGCCAGCGTGAAGGCGTCGTAGCCCAGGTCGAGGATGCCGATCGGTACGCCCAGGTTGTTGAACACGGGAACGTACGCATGCTCGAGCGCCTCGGCGCCGGAGATCGCGTCGTCGCCCGACCCGCCGTGCAGGAAGTCCCCGTCGAGGCCGCCGAAGATGATGTCGTCGGCGAACGGTGTGTTGTCCTGGTTGTCCGCGAACTCGTCGTCCAGCCCGAGCCAGGCCGGGTCGAAGCTGAACGGCACGAGGTCGGCCGTCTTCTTCAGCTCGCCCGCGACGTTGATCACCGCGTACTGGATGCCGCCCGGCGTCGAGATCACCTCGTTCAGCGCCGTGCCGTTGTTGTACTTCGAGCTCGGGTCGTTCGCGAGCAGCCCGGCGATGCCGTAGAGCGGCTCGCCCGCCGTGCTGTTTCGGCTGGTGTAGAGCAGTCCGTCGTCGCCGAGGACCCCGTCCTGCCCGGTGCCGCCCGAGATCCAGTCGTTGCCGTAGCCGCCCACGATGTCGTCGTCGTCGCTCTCGCCGAAGATCACGTCGCTGCCGGTCATGCCGAAGATGTAGTCGTCCCCGGACTCGCCGTGGATCAGGTCGCCGGCGCCGTTGTCATCGTTCGCCGCACCCCACGCGGTGTAGGTGCCGCCCGCGTAGTCCGCGCCGCCCAGCGTGTAGTCGAGCTGCTCCATCGCGCGCACGACGATACGCTCGCTGCCGCGATTCTCGTGCACCGAGCTCTGGTCGTAGTTGTACTCGAGGAACGCATCGCCCGGCCCGACCAGGCGGTACACGTTCGCGTTGTCGCCCATGATGAAGTCGGCATCGCGCGAATGGCGATCCTCTAGCGCGATGCTCGGGTCGTCGTCCGTAGGCACGGCGCCCACGCCCTCCGCCGTACCGGTGTCGGAGTCGGTAGCGCCCACGAAATCATTGCGCGCGAGCCGCGCGGGACTCCCCGCCCCGCCGAAGATGATGTCCGAGCCGTCCGGGCGCTGCTCCTCGGTGGTCAGACCGAACAGCGCCGAGCTGCCCCCGATGATGTCATCCTGGCCGAGGCCGCCGTACATCAGATCGTCGCCGCCGTTGCCTTCCATGTAGTCGTCGGCGTCGGTGGCGAGCTCGGGGATGTTGAAGAACAGGTCCTGAGTCGTCTCGTTCGTCGGCGAATCCATCACCGAGATGCTGTGCGTGATGAATTGCGGGAACGCATCCGGCGCTTCGCTGATGTCGCCGTCGCCCTGCATCAGGTCGTTGCCGAGCTGGCCGAACATCACGTCGCTGCCAGCCCCGCCCGCCATCACGTCCGCGCCGAACAGCCCCGCCGGTGTGGTGTCGGCGTGATCCAGAAGCTCGATGTCGCGCCCGACCGCGTCGTCCGGATCGCTCTGCGCGTCGCCGTTCACGTTGGTGACGATCGTGTCGACCTGGTCCGGCCCGGTCGTGTAAAGGGTAGTGCCATTCAGCGTGCGGAAGCGCGGCGACAGGTCGTCGCCGCGGCGCCACAGGATCGCGTTGTCGCCCGCCATCGCGTCGTCGCCGCTGCCGCCGTCCATGACATCGTTCATCGCTGGGTTGAGCGTCGCCTGCACTGCCGGCAACGTCAGCTCGTCGTAGCCGCCCGAGACGTTGTGGCCGCCGACCATGTCATCGTCGCCGGTACCGCCCCACATGCGGTCGTCGCCTTGCTGGCCGAGCATGATGTCGTCGCCTTCCTCGCCCCACATCAGGTCGCCCTCGCCGCCGTCGGCGTCGCCGGTGTCGATGGCGAAAAAGTTGCGCGAGTGCATGTACGCCAGCGCACTGAACTGCGGGTACAGGCGCCCGTGGTCTCCGAACAGCACGTCGCGGTTGAGCGATGAGGTTGCCGCGACCTCGTCGCCGTCGTCGCCGTAGATCCAGTCGAGGTCGGTGCCGCCGAAGACAAGGTCGTTGCCTTCGTCGCCGTAGATCGTGTCGCGGCCGCCACTCGTAGGCTGCTCGGTGGTGACGAGGTCGAGCGTGGTGAGGTCCGTGTCGGCTTCAGCCGTCCCGTATTTCGCCCACAGCGCGGGATTGTTCGCCGCGATGTCGATACCCTCGATCTCGTCGAGGCGTCCGTCGGACAGCCATTCGAAGGCGCCGTTATCGCCGAGGATCACGTCGTCGCCGTCGAGCTCTGGCACGACGGCGAGCGCGTCGCCGTAGAGCGTATCGCCCTGCACGCCGCCGGCGATCAGGTCGCCGCCGGCGTTGCCGGAGATCGTGTCCGCGCCGCCGTACTCCGGATGCTCCTCGTCCGTGGTGCGGATCAGGTACACGGCGGCGCCGAGTACGAGCTTGGCATCGCCTCCCATCGCGCCATTCGCCGCCACCAGGAACACGTCGGCGTTGTCCCCGAGCAGCAGGTCGCCGAGGTCGGCAGCCCCCGCGCTAGCGGCGAGGTCGTCGCCGTAGATCTCGTCGCCGCCCGTGCCGCCGATGGCCACATCCTGGCCCTTGTTGCCGGAGATGACATCGATGCCGCCCAGCCCGTCCTCGTACGAGCGAATGAGGTCGAGCGTGTTGCGGTCGGTGTCGGCGAGGTAAGTGAAGTCGAGCAGCCCGTTGTCGCCGAGCAGGATGTCGTCGCCGTCGTTGGCGATCGTGGTGGGCGTGGGCGCGGCGCGGTCGCCGTACATCGTGTCCACGCCGCCGTCGTTCACGCCGCCGAGCATGATGTCGGCTTTCGCGTTGCCTGACATCGTGTCGGCGCCGCCGAAGTCGTCGTTCTCGTCGGTGGTCGTGATCAGGTCGACCGCCGTGCCCTCGGGCATGGCCGCCACACGCACCATCAGGCGCCCCACATTGCCGATGAGGAAGATGTCGGCGTTGTCGCCCAGCATGATGTCCTCGCCGTCCTGGTCGCCGGCGGACGCGGTCGCGTCGTCGCCGAACATCAGGTCGCCGCCCGTGCCGCCGATCAGCACGTCGCCGCCGGCGTGCCCGGACACATGGTCCGTGCCGCCCAGGCCGTCGCGGTAGGAACGGATCAGGTCGAGCGTATCGAGGTTCGTGTCGCCCATAAAGGCGAAATTGAGCTCGCCGTTGTCCCCGAGCACCACGTCGTTGCCCTCGTGACCGAGCAGGACATCGGGCTCCGGTCCGCCGTTCACCCCGCCGAAGATCACGTCGTCGCCCCGCTCGCCCTCGACGTAGTCGTGCCCGCCCGTGCTCTCGAGCGTGTCGGTCGTGCGCACGATCTCGAGGCGGCCGAAATTTCCTGCCACCGTGTCGTCGGCGAACAGCATTTCCCCGTTGTCGCCGAGGATAATGTCGTTGTCGTCGGCCTCGGCGTCGGTCGGCCCGCGGCTCGCGCCCAGGGTCCAGGTGTCCATGTCGACCACCTTGCCGTGGCCGCCGAACAGGAAGTCGTTGCCGCGCCCGCCGAAGATAGTGTCGTTGCCGTTGTCGCCGTAGATGACGTCGTCGAACGGCGCGCCCGTCTCGTCGCCGATGACGGTCTCGATGCTGCGAAAGCGCCGCTGATCGAAGGTGATCTTGCCGCCGTCGCCGATCAGCACGTCCTCGCTGATTTCGCTCGGCTGCAGGAAGGTCGCAAGCCGCGGATCGACGTCGCCGCCCATCAGGTCGTTGCCGCCGCCGCCGAACATGAAGTCATCGCCCGCGTCGCCCGACAGGATGTCGTTGCCGTCGCTGGCGACCACGTCAGTGATGATGAGGTCAATGGTGCGGATATCGTCGTCGTAGAACTGGCCGGCGAGCAGCGCCAGGTTGCCGATGCCGATCACCCTGTAGCCGCTGCCGTCAGCCGGATCGAACTTCACCACCAGGCCGTCGTCGCCGAACATGATGTCGTTGCCCGTGCCGCCCACGACGAGGTCGTCGCCGGCCCCGCCGAACAGGATGTCGGGCTCGGTCTGGCCGAAGATCTGGTCGTTGCCCGCGTCGCCGAAGATGATGTCGGCGCCGCTGTCCCCCTTGATGACGTCGTCACCCTCGTTGCCGTGGATAAAGTCGTTGCCCCGGCCGCCGGAAATCACGTCATCGCCGGCCCCGCCCGCGATCGTATCCGCCTGGTCGCCGCCGAAGATCGTGTCGTCGCCGTCCCCGCCGTGCAGGTCGTCGAAGCCCTTGCCGCCGAGGATGATGTCGTCGCCGCCGTCGCCGTGGATCGTGTCGTCGCCGGTGCCGCCAAAGATCATGTCGTCGCCGTCGCCGCCGTGGATCTGGTCGTCGCCGCCGAAGCCGAAGTCGGTGGCGGTGAAGGTTGCCACCATGGCGTCGTGGATGGCATCGATCTCGGCACTGATCACCTCGGGATCGACCGGTGTAGTCACGGGCGTCGGCACATAGGCCGCGGGCCGGAGCGCCGCGAGGTCAATCTGGTGCCCGTTCATGGTGTACTCGAAGCGCCCGCCGTCGCCGAAGATGACGTCGGCGCCCGCGCCGCCGTCGATCACGTCGTCGCCGCCCGCGCCAAAGATCACGTCGTCGCCGTCGCCGCCGGAGATCGTGTCGTCGCCGTCCGAGGCGCGCACGCGACTGCTGATAAAGGGCTCCGCGACGCCATCGGCGACGCGGCCGTCGTCGCCGAACAGGATGTCGTGGCCCCCGCCGCCGTTGATGATGTCGTTGCCTTCGCCGCCGATGATGACGTCGTTGAGATCGCCGCCGGTCAATATGTCGTTGCCGGGCCCGCCGACGATGCGCGCGCCGGGCGCCGACGTGGAGCCGGTGCTGCCGACATACTCGATGCGATCGTCGCCCACGCCCCCCTCGAAGTCGCCGGTAACGCCCGAGCCGTCGAATTCGTGCAGCAGTATGGTGTCGTTGCCCTGGCCGCCCAGGCCGACGATGTGTGTAACGCCGCTGTATACCTGATCGTTCTTGGCCACGCCGAGCTTGTCCGACCACACGGTGACCTGGCCGCCGCCGAGGTATTCGAGCTCGAAGTATTCATGACCGTCCGAGACGTCGCCGTTCAGCCGGTCCTTGGCGTTCGGACCCATGTTGAGTTGCAGGACGCCGCCGCCGATGTCCGTGGCGAGAACCGGATTGCGCTCGCTCGTGTCCTCGAACTTGTACAGCGTCTGCTCGCCCGTGATCGGGATGTCCTTGCGGAAGCTCAGGATCTCGAGGAATGCGAACAGCTCGAAGGTCAGCTCGCCGCCCAGGTCGAAGGCGGCGAACGGATTGCCGCCCTCGGCCACGATGTTGCCCACGATCTCGCTCAAATGCACGTTCCCGTCCGGGATCGAATCGTGCCAGTCGAAGGTGATGGTGGCGTCGATGCCGCCGCCCACGCCGGCGCGGGCGATGCCCAGGTTCAGCTCGGCAGTGCCGATCAGCGAGAACAGCATGCTGATCTCCGGCGTGTCGACGCCGTTCTCGTCGAGGTCGCCGAGGAAAAAGCCGTCGAAGACCACCAGCGGGTTGCGGAACCCGCCTTCGGCGTAGCGCTGGTAGCCGAAGGTGTCAAACCCGACCTCGTGCAGGTCGAGCATGAAGCCAAAGCCAATCTCGATGCCGACCGACAGCGGGCCGAACACCGGGAAGGCCTGGAAGTAGCTGAAGTCGACGAGCAGCGGGTTGAGCTTGTAGGTAATCAGGTCGGCCACCTGGCCGAGCAGCAGCTGGATGCCTTCCGCCGGGTCGGTGAGGATCGGCATTGACAACCCGTCGGCCAGCGTCTGGTCGCGGATGGCCTTGAGGAACACGTTGTCCTCGATGTCCTGGTCGTACTGGGCGGAGTCGAAGACGAGCCCGCCGAGGTCCGGGTCGCCGTCGTCGTTCGCATCCACCACGATCGACGAAATCGGCGCGCCGCCCGGCACGAAGCCGGCGTCCGGGCCGTCCACATCGAACAGCGTGAGGTCGCCGAGCTGCAGTACCGGCGCATTGACGAACGATTCGATGGCGACGATGACGTCGAGGATGTCGGCGACCGTCTCGATGAAAGCGGGATCGACCGTACCGAAGATGCCGGCGAGGTCGAGCAGCGTGAACGGCTCGCCCGCGAGGTCCGACAGGATCGGGATCGGCGCGGTGAGCGTGTCGATCACCGGCATGAACGGCGCGATGAACGCGCCGACTTCGTCGAGCAGCGGCCCCAGCAGCGCATCCGCCATCGAACCCGAGTCGAGCGACATGCCGGTGAGGGCAATGAACGCTACGCCCGGCACCACGGCGTCGCCTGCAAGGTCGAGCACCGGCGTGTCCGGCGGCAGCGACCAGTCGATGATCAGGTTGGTGCTCATGGTGGGCAGGCCGAGCACCGGCTGGGTGACGAGGTGCAGCGAGGCCGCGTGGGCAGCGCCGTTCAGGGCGCCGCCCTGGATCGTGGCCACGGGATCGAGGCTGCCGAGATCGGCGAACGCGATGCGTTCGGACGTCGGGTCGGCGCCGTTCTGCACGTCGATGTCGAAATGCACCTGCGCGCCCGAGTCATTGCCCGGGTCGGACACGTCCACGCGCAGGTAGCCGAACTCGCCGGTATGCGTGCCGCTCTGCAGCGTGATGGTGACGTCGAGGTCGATGTCCGTGCCGTCCAGGTCGTGGTCGGCGACGTCGATATACGCGCCGTCGCCGAAGTTCACGCCGAAGGCGAAGTCGATCTCCCACTCGAACGTCACCAGCACCGGCACGTTGACGTCGAAGCCCAGACCCGGCATGCCGATGTCAAAGTCGTCGATCGTGATCGTATTCGTGCGCCCGATGGTGAAGTCCCACTGGCGGTACCAGTCGGTGACTGCGACGCCCTCGTCGCCGACGTTCTCGGTGGCGACGATCGCGCCCTGCAGGTAGCCGTCGAGCGCGCCGCCGACGAACAGGCCGTCGAGCAGCCCGGTGACGAACGTGTCCGGGTCCGGATTGATTGCGTTGGCGACGCCGTTCTTCAACTCGCGCACCAGCGTGCTGCGGAACTGCTCGATGAACAGGAAGTCGCCCAACTGGTCGCCGATGAACGGCAGGCGGGTGCCGAGCACGTCGGCCGACAGCAGGTCGGTCAGCCCCTCCAGGTAGAAGTCGACCGTGTCGATGGCGAGGTTGATGTTGTCGAACGGATCGAACGGGATGACCTGGGTCGTGATGTCGTCGGCCAGGTCGGAGAAGTCCGGCGTTTCCACCGTCAGGCCCTCGAGCGTGCCGACCGCCGAGAACTCGCCGATGAAGTCGTTGGGTCCCTCGCCGCCGTAGAACATCGGCAGCACGATCTCGACGTTGTTCTCGGAGACGACCGCTTCCTCGAAGTAGGCGAACACGACGTCGCCGATCAGCTTGTGCCCCGAGCCGCCGAAATCGAGCCCCGGCAGGCTGAAGGCGACGTCGATGACGGCGTCGCCGTCCCGGAT
This sequence comes from uncultured Gammaproteobacteria bacterium, assembly GCA_964402835.1. Taxonomy (GTDB): domain Bacteria; phylum Pseudomonadota; class Gammaproteobacteria; order Natronospirales; family JAIVGZ01; genus JAIVGZ01. Next base: position 10,810 of record CAYODZ010000015.1, read on the forward strand.
GAAGACCGCGAGCGGCCCGATCGACGAGTAGAGCACGAGCCCGGCGCCGTCCTCGCCGCCGGCATAAGTCTGGCCCTCGCCTTCGACGTGCAGCG
>CAYODZ010000016.1:0-6935 GCA_964402835.1 uncultured Gammaproteobacteria bacterium
CGCTCAGGCCGATGCACTCGCGAAGGGCCGCCGCACCGGCGACCCGCACCGCGACTGCCCGGGCGGTCGTGGCTCGAACCTGTTGATGTTCGATCGGCTCACGCCGCGCAACCTCGGCCGTCTGATTGCGCTTTACGAACATCAGGTGTTCGTGCAGTCGGTCATTTGGAACCTGAATCCGTTCGACCAGTTTGGCGTCGAATTGGGTAAGGATCTTGCGAATGAGTACCTCAGCGTACGCAAGGCAACGGACACGCGCTGACGCATTCCATAGCCTCGGGCGGTAATGCCGTCCCCGACCAAGAGCCCTGCCTGGCAGAAACTCCTCGACCTTCGCGAATCACTCGCAGACCGTGGCCTCGCGCGTGTCGTGCACGATGGTTCCTCGCGTTTCGAGAAATTCAGCCTTCGGTTCGAAGACGTCCTGTTCGATTATTCGCACCAGGAACTGAACGCCGAGGCGGTGGAGCAGTTGCTCGCGCTCGCGCGTGACGCCGGCCTCGAGAAATGGCGCGACCGCTTCTTCGGCGGTGAAATCGTGAACGTCAGCGAGCGGGAACCCGCGCTCCACATGGCGCTTCGCGCGCGGCAAGGCGACGAGTGGCGCGCGGATGGCGAGCCGGTGACCGACCTCGTTCGTGCCGAACGCGCGCGCTGCTACCGATTCGCGCGGACCCTTCGTGACGGTGAGCGGCTGGGTGCGACCGGCGTCCCGATCACGGACATCGTGAACATCGGTATCGGCGGCAGCCAGACGGGCCCGGAACTCCTCTGCGACGCGCTACACCCGTTTGACGACACGCGGCTCAAGTACCACTTCGTCTCCAACGCTGACGGCGCAGACATCAGCCACACGCTTGAGTTGTGCCGACCGGATTCCACCCTGTTCGTCGTGGTCTCGAATACGTTCACGACGCAGGAAATTATGCTGAACGCACGTACGGCGCGCGATTGGATCTGCGGTGAACTCGGCGATGCCGCGGTGGCAAAGCACTTCGTGGCGGTCACGGCGCAGCCGGACCGCGCCGCCGAATTTGGCATCGCAGGCGAACACACGTTCGCAACTTGGGATTGGGTCGGCGACCGCTTCGCAATCTGGGGCGCGACGGCGCTCACCGCGATGATTTCGCTTGGGCGTCGCGGGTTCGACGAGTTCTTGGACGGCGCGCGCGAAATTGACGAACATTTCCGCGACGCGCCATTCGAGAAGAACATCCCGGTGATGATGGCGTTGGTTGGAATCTGGAACCGAAATTTCTGCAATGCGCCCGCGCATTGCATCCTTCCGTACGCGGAGGGCTTACGCATGTTTCCGCCGCACCTCGTGCAGCTCCTCACCGAGGGGCTCGCGAAATGCGTGGACCTGGACGGACATCCGGTCGACTACGCAACCGGCCCGGTGGTGTGGGGCATGCAGGCGACCGACGGGCAACACGCGTTCCACCAGATGTTGCATCAGGGGACCGACGCGGTGTCGGTCGACATCATCGGCTTTCGCCAGTCCGTCGAGGGCGCCGCGCACCAACACCCGGTGCTCGTCGCGAATCTGATTTCACAAGTCGAAAGCCTATTGGTCGGTCAGACAAAAGACCCCGGACGGCAGTGCGCCGGTGCACGCTCGTGTTCTGTCCTTGCATTCGACCGACTCACACCGCGCAACCTCGGGCGCATGATCGCACTCTACGAGCATCAGGTGTTCGTGCAGGGCATCATCTGGAACCTGAACCCGTTCGATCGGTGGGGCGTCGAGCTCGGTAAGCATCTCGCGCAGCCCATCCTTGAGCATTTGCAAGGTGGGCCGCGGACGAAACACGATCCCGCGACTGCGGGCCTGCTCGACTACTTCACCGGTTCCTGACCATGGCGCGCGAGCGCCCACGCGACGTGTTCCCGCACGAGCGGTGACGTGTGCGCCACGCGCGCGCTTAGTGCATTTATGACGGCCGGCGTCGTCGGTGCGTTGCCGAGCGCGACGGCGATATTGCGCAGCCAGCGAACGTGGCCGATGCGACGAATCGCGCTGCCTTCGGTCAGTCGGTTGAACCGCGCTTCGTCCCATGCGAACAAATCGACAAGCGACGCATCGTCGAGCGCATGCCGCGGCGCGAAGTCAGGCTCGCTCGTGCGCGTCGCGAACTTGTTCCACGGACACACGAGCTGGCAATCATCACAGCCGTAGATGCGGTTGCCCATCGCGACGCGGAATTCTTCGGGAATCGGGCCGTGATTCTCGATCGTTAGGTACGAGATGCAGCGGCGTGCATCAAGCTGGTACGGCGCGTCAATCGCCTGCGTGGGGCAGACGTCGATGCATGCGGTGCAGCTGCCGCAGTGATCGACGACGGGCGCGTCGACCGGGAGATCGAGGTCGGTGTACAGCACGCCGAGGAAGAACCACGAGCCGGCGTCCTTATTGAGTAGGTTCGTATGCTTGCCAACCCAGCCGAGCCCCGCATTGCGCGCGAGGGGTTTTTCGAGCACCGGCGCGGAGTCGACGAACGCGCGGTAGCCGAACTCACCGACCTCGGCGCCAATCCGGTCGGCGAGCTTCTGCAGCCGGCCGCGCATGACCTTGTGGTAGTCGCGCCCGAGCGCGTAGCGCGATACGAACGCGCGTTCCGCATCGTCCAGGATCGCCCAGCTACGCGCACGGTCCTCGGGGTAGTAGTCGAGGCGCACGACGATGACGCGGCGCGTTCCGGGGACGAGTTCCGCAGGGCGAGTGCGCTTCGTGCCATGGCGGGCCATGTACGCCATGTCACCGTGGCGCTCCGCGGCGAGCCATTCATTGAGGCGTGTCTCGTCGAGGGCGAGGTCGGTCGCGGCGATGCCGACTTGCTGGAAACCGAGTTCGCGGCCCCAGTCCTTGATGCGTCGCGCGAGTCCCGTCGGGTCTTCCATGGGCACTTATAATGCCGGAATGAACGAAACCACCCAATCGATGCGCGGCGTCGTGGTCATCGAGCCAGGGCTCGCGGTGCGTTTACTGGGCGCGCGTGCGCGTGACGCGCATAAAGGTGCGTTCGGTCATGTGCTCATCATCGGCGGCAACAAAGGGATGGCAGGCGCTACGGCACTCGCCGCGGATGCGGCGCTGCGCTGTGGCGCGGGCAAGGTCAGCGTCGCGGTCGCGCCGGGCATGGGCGCGCGCGTTGCCAGTGTGCGGCCCGCAGCGATGGTGCACGAGGTCGCTGACGGTGACGCGCTCGCGCCGCTACTCGAGCGCGCGACGGTGGTTGCCATCGGTCCGGGCCTCGGGACCGATGCGTGGGCGCGCGCGATGCTGGACGCAACGCTCGCGGGCACCAAACCGCTCATCGTTGATGCGGATGCGCTGAATCTAATGGCAGGCGCCATTCCGCGTCGCGATGACTGGATTGTCACGCCGCACCCGGGCGAGGCCGCGCGACTGCTTGGTTGCACGGCCACGGATGTGCAACGCGATCGTCTGGGATCGGTGCGCGCGCTCGCGGCCGCGAGTGGCGCGGTTGCCGTTCTAAAGGGCGCCGCGACACTGGTCGCCGCCGGCTCCGACGTACGTTTCTGTAATGCCGGCAATCCCGGCATGGCCGTTGGTGGCATGGGCGATGTATTGACCGGCGTTATCGCTGCGTTGCGCGCGCAAGGTCTCGGTTCGCTCGACGCGGCGGCTGCGGGCGTGCAACTCCACGCGGAAGCGGGGGACCTCGCGGCACGCGATGGGGAGCGCGGCTTACTGCCTGGCGATTTGTTGCCTTTTTTGCGCCGGCGCGTGAATGGCATGCCATGAACGGCACGCTCACACTGAAAGACGAAAACGCGACAGCCGCGGCGGGCGCCGCACTCGCGTCGGCGGTTAAAGGCCGCGCCGGCATCATTACGCTGTCGGGTGAACTCGGCGCCGGCAAAACGACCTTTGTACGGGGGTTGCTGCGTGCACTCGGTCACACCGGGGCGGTGCGCAGCCCGACCTACACGCTCGTCGAGCCGTACGAGGTTGGTGGGCAGCGCGTGCTGCACCTCGATCTGTATCGGCTGGCGGGCGCGGCCGACCTCACGACGCTTGGGCTGCGCGACGAATTGGACGACGCGACGCTGTTGCTGGTCGAGTGGCCCGAGCGCGCCGACGGGGCGCTCCCGGCACCCGCGCTCGCGCTGATCTTCGAACATGCCCCGGCGGGGCGTGTGTTGCAGTGGGTGACACAGGACGCAGGTTATTCACAGGTCTTTGAAAAATAAGGAATAAAATGACCTGTTCAGTTCCATTTTTACATCAGGTAAGTCAGCCAAGCTTCTAATATTTCAACAAAATAGTTGATTTATCGTTTCTGCGGTGTAAAAGTTAACCGCGATGAGACTCGCACTGCTGCTGCTGGGCTGGGTGGTATCCGCGGGCGCACTCGCAGCGCCGGTCCGCGTCGACGGCGTGCGCGTCTGGGAAGCCCCGGACAACACGCGCGTTGTCTTCGACATCAGCGGGCCCGCCGACCACGCATTATTCCAACTTGAAGGCCCCGACCGCATCGTCATCGACGTCGCGAACGCGACCGTCGCCGACGGGCTGCCGCCGGTGGGTAGTGCGGATGGACTCGTGCGCAGTCTACGGACCGGCGTGCGCAACAAGACCGACCTGCGCGTGGTGCTCGACCTTACGAGCGCCGCGAAGCCGAAGAGCTTTGTGCTGCGTCCGAACGACACCTACGGTCATCGCCTCGTCATCGACCTGTTCCCGAATACGCCGCGTGCGTCCAACACGCAAACCCCGAGGCGTCCGGCGCCCGATGCGCTACGCAATCTCGTGATTGCGATCGATGCCGGCCACGGGGGCGAAGACCCGGGCTCGATCGGGCCGAGCGGCGCACGCGAGAAAGAAGTCGTCCTCGCGATCTCGAAGCGGCTCGCCGCGCTCGTCGACGCCGAATATGGCATGCAAGCGGTGCTGATCCGCGACGGCGATTTCTACGTCGACCATGGCGAGCGCATCAAGCGTGCGCGAGACGCCCGGGCCGACTTGTTCATGTCCATCCATGCGGACGCGTTCACCGACCCGCGCCCTCAAGGCTCGTCGGTGTACATCCTGTCCGAGCGCGGTGCGACGAGTGAATACGCAAAGCTGCTCGCGGAACGCGAGAACGCGGCGGACCTTGTCGGCGGCGTGAAACTCGACGACAAAGACGACATGCTGAGGTCGGTGTTGCTGGATCTTTCGATGACCGGCGTGATCGGGGCAAGCCGGACCGTCGGTAGCGCGCTCGTCGGTGAGTTGCAGCGAATCGGCCGCGTCCACAAGCGTGAAGTCCAGGCCGCGAACTTCTTGGTGTTGAAGGCCCCAGACGTTCCGTCTGTGCTCGTCGAGACCGCGTTCATCTCGAACCCGGAAGAAGAGCGCAAACTGCGCGACCCTGCACACCAGCAACGCATCGCGCAGGCGTTGATGAGCGGCATCCGGGCTTACTTTGTCGACCACGCGCCACCGTCCACGCTGGTCGCGGCCAACGGCATTGGTGGCGGTAACGGTCGTCCGCATGTGATCGCGCGCGGCGACACCCTCTCTGGAATTGCGCGTCGCTACAACATCAGCGTGCAGCAGCTGCGCAGCATCAACAACATCCCCAGCGACCAAATCCAGGTCGGCCAGGTGATCAATATCCCGCTCACCGGCGGGTAATTCTCGCCTCTGGCACCGCGCGGGTTTGTTAACATCGCCCGGTGCCGATCCAGCGCCTGTCCCAGCAACTCATCAACCAAATCGCGGCCGGCGAAGTCGTCGAGCGGCCGGCCTCCGTTCTCAAGGAACTGATTGAGAACGCTATCGACGCGGGGGCCACGCGCATCGAGGTCGAAGCAGAGCAGGGCGGCGTGCGCCGCTTGCTGGTGCGCGACGACGGCGCCGGCATCGCTGACGAGGAACTCCTGTTGGCGGTCGCACCGCACGCGACGAGCAAAATCGGCTCGATGGACGAGCTCGAACGCGTTGCGACGCTCGGTTTTCGCGGCGAAGCCCTCGCATCCATCGGCGCGGTCGCGCGTGTCACGCTGACGAGCCGCCTACGCGGCGCGGCCACGGCCCATCGCATCACGGGCGATGGCGACGGACAGTGGCAGGGACCGGCGCCGGCCGCGCACCCGCCAGGGACTTCGGTCGAGGTCTGCGATTTGTTTTTCAACGTTCCGGCGCGCCGGCGCTTCCTGCGCACCGAAAAGACCGAGTTCGGCCACCTCGAGACCGTTTTCCTGCGCGCCGCGCTGTCTGCGTACGACTGTGCGTTCCAACTCACGCACAACGGCCGCACGGTTCACGTATTGCCCGCAGCGAATGCGCGCGAGGCACGCGAGGCCCGTATCGCGATGCTGTGCGGTGACGGCTTCGTCGAACAGTCGCTGTTCGTCGAGCACGCATCGGCGGGACTGCGTCTCTACGGCTGGATCGCGCAGCCGACGTTCTCGCGCGCGCAAGCGGACCTTCAGCACTTCTTCACGAATGGACGCATGGTGCGCGACCGACTCGTCGGCCACGCAGTCCGCCAGGCGTTCCGCGACGTCATGTTTCACGGTCGACATCCGGCGTACGTGCTGTACCTTGAGCTCGACCCGACGCTCGTCGACGTGAACGCGCACCCGCAGAAGCACGAAGTGCGGTTCCGCGACTCGCGGCTCGTGCACGACTTCCTGTTCCGGACACTCGCGCAGGTCATCGGCGAGCAACGCGCGGGTGAGGGCCGCTCCACCGGTTACCGCCCTGCAATCGCGACGGCGGCCGCGATACCGGTTCGAGAACCGACGGTCGGCGAGCTTTTTTCGGACCCACCGGCCACGATTGCAACGCCCACCAACCCCGATGAATCGCCCATCCCACCGCTCGGCTACGCCATCGCGCAGTTGCATGGCGTGTTCATTCTCGCCGCGGACGAGCAGGGATTGGTGCTCGTCGACATGCATGCCGCGCACGAGCGCAT
>CAYODZ010000017.1:0-11016 GCA_964402835.1 uncultured Gammaproteobacteria bacterium
GGTCGCCCTCCGCGACGAGCACCTCTTTGATTTCGACGCCCTCTAAGTTCCCGATTTGGGGTACGTTTATTTTCTTGCTTGGTCGCGGCGCAACGGCGCGGATCCTACAACGGAGCCACCTGTTGGAGCGGCGCCTTTGCGCCGCGACCAAGCATGAAAATAACGGTACCCGACATCGGGAATTTCGAGGGCGTCGAAGTCATCGAGGTGCTCGTCGCGGAGGGCGACGAGGTCAAGGTCGAAGACGGCCTGATCACCATCGAAACCGACAAGGCCGCGATGGACGTGCCGTCAACGCATGCCGGCAAGATCACGAAGCTTTTAGTGAAGGCGGGCGACAAGGTCTCCAAGGGCAGCGAGATCGCGGAGTTGGAAGCCTCGGAAGGGACTGCCGAGCCTGAAAAGAAAGATGTAGGAGCGGCGCCTTCGCGCCGCGAAGAAAAGACGCCGGCGCCGACCCAGAAAGAATCGCGGCGCGAAGACGCCGCTCCTACAGCTGCCAAGCGCAACGACAAGACCACCCTCGACTGCGACGTCGTCGTCCTCGGCGGCGGCCCCGGCGGCTACACCGCCGCGTTCCGCGCGGCGGACCTCGGCAAGAAGGTCGTGCTGGTCGAGCGCTACCCGACGCTTGGCGGCGTGTGCCTGAACGTCGGCTGCATTCCGTCTAAAGCGCTGTTGCACGTCGCACGCGTGATGGCCGAGGTCGAGACGATGGCCGCGCACGGCATCTCGTTCGGCGAGCCGAAGCTCGATCTCGACAAACTGCGTGGGTTCAAGGACGGCGTGGTCGGCCAGCTCACCAGCGGCCTCAAGGCGCTCGCAAAGAAACGCAAGGTCACCGTGGTGACGGGCGTCGGCACGTTCCAGGACGCGAACCACCTCGCGGTTGAAGGCGACAAGAACGAACTCATTCATTTCGAACACGCGATCATCGCGGCCGGCTCGTCGGTCGTGAGCCTGCCTGGTGCGCCGGACGACCCGCGCATCATCGATTCGACGGGTGCGCTCGCGCTAGAAGACGTCCCTGAGCGTCTGCTCGTCATCGGCGGCGGCATCATCGGCCTCGAGATGGCGACCGTGTATGCGGCGCTCGGCACGCGCGTCAGCGTCGTCGAGCTGTCTGACGGCCTAATGCCGGGCACCGACCGCGACCTCGTGAAAGTGCTGCAGAAACGCCTCGAAGCGAAGTGCGAAGCGATCTGGCTTTCGACTAAAGTTGCGAAACTCGAGGCGAAGAAGGACGGCATCGCAGTCTCATTCGATGGTAAGGATGCGCCTGGCTCAAAGACCTTCGATCGTGTGCTCGTCGCGATCGGACGCAAGCCGAATGGTCGGGACCTCGGCGCGGACGCGGCAGGCGTCACGGTCGACGAGCGCGGCTTCATTCCCGTCGACGAACAGATGCGCACGAACCAAGCCCATATTTTTGCGATCGGCGACGTTGCGGGTAACCCGATGCTCGCACACAAGGCGACGCACGAAGCGAAAGTCGCCGCCGAGGTGACTGCGGGGCATAAGGCCGCGTTCGACGCGCGCGTGATTCCGTCGGTCGCGTACACGGACCCGGAAGTCGCGTGGTGCGGTATGACGGAGACCGAAGCGAAAGCGCAGGGCATCAAGGTCGGAAAAGGTCGGTTCCCGTGGGCGGCAAGCGGCCGCGCGCTCGCGCTCGATGCGCAAGATGGTTTCAGCAAGTTGTTGTTCGACGAAAAGACCGGCCGTGTGTTTGGCGCGGGCATTGTCGGCCCGAATGCGGGCGACTTGATTAGCGAAGCGGTGCTGGCCATCGAGATGGGCGCGGATGCACACGACATTGGCTTGGCAATCCATCCGCATCCAACGCTGTCTGAGACGGTGGCGTTCTCGGCAGAAGCGTTCGCCGGGACGCTGACGGACCTCTAAGGAATCGCGGCACAAAGGCGCCGCGATGGTCCAGTCACTGCGGCCGGCGCTTCACCATCCGGTTGTTGACCTTGCGATACCCCTGCGCGGCGTAGAACGCGCGCGCCTCCGGCCGCTGCACGCCCGGCACAATCTCGACGCGCCCGCAGCGCTTCTCCCACGCGCGCCGCTCAACCTCCTCGAGCAGTTGTCGCCCGATTCCGCGTCGTTGGAAAGCGGGGCCGACCGCCATGATTTGGACCGTGGCAACGGCATCGTCCTCCACGAAGCTCGGAACAATGTCGAACGCGATGCCCCCGGCGATCGCGCCATCGTCGTTAATGGCCACCAGCGCGATGGTCGGCGATTCGCCCGCCTGGGATGCGGCGATGCGGGTCGTGGCCAGCGTGCCTTCAATCGGCAAGCCAGCCGCGGCGAGCATCTTCAGCGCACCGGGTACGTCCTCAAGGGTTGCAGTCCGGACCAACATTTACGGTCAGTCTCGCCGTACGCCCGTGAGGGGTCAACCCTCAGTCACGCGGTAGCGGCAGTCGTTTCGAAACACGCTCCACGAGGCTCGGACTGCGGTCCGCCGCGAGCTGGCGGGCGGCGACAACCGCGGCGACGGTCGCTAGACCGATTCCAAGCGTCGTCTTGGGGTGTTTCTTCGCCGAGGTATACGCGCTGGTCTTAAGCGTATAGCCCTTCTGGTCGCCTCGCGTGCGGCCACCGTCACCGGCTTCGTGCAGTGCGCCGGTCTCGCGCGGCGGACGGTCGCGGTCAACCGCGGTTTTGAAGAACATCTTTTCAAGTACGCGATCGGCGACGCGCGGCAAGAAGCGCGCGAAAGAAATCAGTGATGCGCCAGAACCGCCGATGACGAGTTCACGCGTCGGATGCTCGGCCGCATGCAGCATCGCGCTCGCGACGACTTTCGGTGAGTAGACCGGAGGCGGGACCTGCGATGCATGACTCATGTAATTGCGGGCATGCGCGCCAAACGGTGTATTGATGCCGCTCGGCTTGATCAGGGTCAGCGACACCGGCGCCTTGTCGTGGTTCAACTCTAGGCGGAGCGAGTTCGTGAAGCCCTTCACTGCGTGCTTCGTCGCGGTGTAGACGCCAAGGATCGGTGCGGGGATATCCGACGAAATAGAGCCCGTGTTGATCAGCGCGCCGCCGCGTTGACGCAGATGCTTCAACGCTTCGGTGCAGCCGTAGACGACGCCCCAGTAATTGGTCTGGAAAATCCGCTCGTGGTCCTCATCGGTGGTGTCTTCGATTCTCGCGTACACACCGACGCCTGCATTGTTGATCCAAGTGTCGAAACCACCGTGACGCGCGATTACGGTCTCGACGACGTTGCGGACCTGTTCGCGTACGCCGACGTCGGCGACGACGAAATCGGCGCGGCCGCCCTCACGGCGTAGGTCGTTGCAGATGTTCTCGAGCGCCTCGCCGTTGCGCGAGACAAGCACGACATTCGCGCCGCGTTTGCACGCCATCTGCGCGGTCGCAAGACCGATGCCTGAGCTCGCGCCCATGATTACGATGGTTTGCTGCTTGAGTGGTTTGAGTTTTACGGACATTGGTCACCTCACATTCGACAGATGCAAGCGAGGCTAACCAGTGGGCTATCTCAATTCCGTTCGGTCACGCACCCGCTCCCAACCGAACCGATCGAGGTCGATGCGGCCGCGTGCATCAAATGCAATGCCTTCGTCAGCGAGTAACGCACGCTGCCGCACGCCGGTGTCGCCCGGGATACTGATTTCGCCGCGGCTGTTCAGCACGCGGTGCCACGGCACGCCGCTACCCGCCGGTAACGCGGCCATCGCATAGCCGACTTGGCGCGCGCCGCAGCCGATGCGTCGCGCGACGGCGCCATAGGTCGTCACTGCGCCGGCCGGGACCTGTCGGACCAGTGCATATATGCGTTCGCGAAGTTCGCCGGCCATTGAGTCAGTATATTAGCGTTGTGAGGAAAATCCTGACTGGACTCCCACCGGTTGTGACGCGCGCGACCCGCGTGCTCATGCTCGGTAGCTTTCCCGGCGCGGCGTCATTGGCCGCGCAGCAGTATTACGCGTACCCGCAGAACCAGTTCTGGCGCCTCGTCGGCGACTCGGTCGGTATCGAGTTACACGCGTTAAGCTACACCAAGCGGCTCGCCGCATTGGAACGCGCCGGCATCGGACTCTGGGATGTCATCGGCGAGTGTCGACGAGAGGGCAGCCTCGACGGCAACATCCGCGATGCGGTGTTCAACGATTTCGCGTCGCTCATCGCACGCTGCCCCAAGCTCACGACCGCGTGCTTCAACGGCAAGACCGCAGCGAAGCACGTCGCGCACGTTGCGTCGTTCGGACTCGAGGTGCACGTGCTGCCGTCATCGAGCCCCGCGAACACCACGCGGTATGAGGAAAAGCTGAAGGTGTGGCGCGCGCCTTTGCGCCGCGAATCTATAATTTCGCGGCAAGCGCGTTGATTAAGCTATCCGCGGCACGCGCTTCATACTTCACCGCCGCATGCACACCCCACACCGGCTTCGGCCATGCGTCGTCGTCATGGAATCGCGCGATGATGTGCACGTGCAGTTGACTCACAACATTGCCGAGCGCGGCGATGTTGAGCTTGTCGGCGCCGGTGTGTGCTTGCAGTACGCGCGCGCACTGCCGGATCTCGTCGTACAGCCGGACCTGTTCGGCGTCGGACAGGTCGAGAATCTCGACGGCGCCCTCGACGCGCGGCACCAGCACGAGCCATGGATAGCGTGCGTCGTCCATCAGCCGGACGCTGCAAAGCGGGAGCTCAGCAACCGGATGGGTGTCGGCAACGAGTCGTTCGTCCATAACGCTAGCGTATCAGCCGCCGCAGTCGTTCGAGATACCCGACCTCATCAGGCGGGACCCCGCTGCGTCCGGCTTCCCAGAGCGTCGCCGCGAGGCGCTCGATCATGCGGTGCTCGGCTTCGAGCGCGCTGCCGGTCGTACGTGCGAGCGCCTCGAATACTTCGCGGACCCCCGGTGGCCGGTCCGTCGCAACCTGTTCGCGGATCGCGATGTGCAGGCCGAGGTGTAGGAACGGGTTCGACTGGCCACCCTCGGGCGCCCACTCTTCATCGAGCGCATCGTCGCCACGCTCGAACAGCGCGTGGTATTCGGGATGGTCCTCGATGACGCCGGCGATGACGGCTTCGAGCGGCTCGAGCGGCGTACGCGCTTGCAACTTGCGCCAGACCGCGAGGTACCGCGCGCGCATCGCGTTGCGGTCGTTACCGAACACCGATCACCTGATCAGGCCATTCGCACAGGTCCGCGATCACGCAGTCGCCGCACAGCGGTTTGCGCGCCTTGCACGTATAGCGTCCGTGCAGGATCAGCCAGTGGTGTGCGTCCTTGCGAAAGCGCGGCGGGACGCGCTTCATCAGCGCGCGCTCGACTTCGAGTGGGTTCTTGCCGGGCGCGAGGCCGGTACGGTTCGACACGCGAAAGATATGTGTATCCACGGCAATCGTCGGCTCGCCGAACGCGGTGTTCAGGATGACGTTCGCGGTCTTTCGGCCGACGCCCGGCAGTCTTTCGAGCGCAGCACGGTCACGCGGCACTTCGCCGCCGTGCTCCTCTATCAGGATGCGGCAGGTCTTCAGGATGTTTTTCGCTTTCGTGTTGAACAGGCCGATGGTCTTCACATAGCGCTTCAGGCGCGTCTCTCCAAGCGCGAGGATCGCGTCGGGCGTATTCGCGACGGCAAACAGTTGTGCGGTCGCCTTGTTCACGCCGACGTCGGTCGCTTGCGCGGACAAGATGACCGCGACCAGGAGCTCGAATGGTGTGTCGTAGACGAGCTCAGTCGTCGGCGCGGGATCCTGCGCTTTTAGGCGTTCGAACATTCGCGTGCGCGCGGTGGGACCCATCAGCCGGTCGCCGCGTCGGTGGCGGGGCGGGGTGTGGGGGCGACGGCGGGTGCCCGTCGCCGCGCGTCGATTGCATTCTTGGCGGCGATTAAGAGTCCGAGTCCGAAGAAGGCGCCGGGCGGCAATGCGGCGAGCAGGAAGCCACGGTAGCCGGCGAGTTGCAGCTCGAATCCGGCGGCGACCGGCCCGAATAGGTGTTCGGCGCCAGCGAACAGCGTGCCATGGCCGATGACCTCGCGCACCGCGCCGAGCGTGACGAGCACCAGCGCGAAGCCGCCGCCCATCCACAGTCCATCAAGTACGGACGGCAGCGGCGCGTTACGCGATGCGAATGCCTCGGCGCGCGCGATGATCGCGCAGTTCGTGACGATCAGCGGGATGAAGATGCCGAGCGTCGTATACAGCTCATGGAAAAACGCATTCATCGTGAGCTCGACCGTGGTGACGAGCGCCGCGATCACGAGCACGAATACTGGGATGCGTACCTCGGGTTTCAGCGCGCCGCGAATCAACGACACAATGAGGTTCGAGCTCACCAGCACGAATAGCGTCGCGAGCCCGAGCCCGAGCCCGTTGATCGCCGTGCCGGTCACTGCGAGCAGCGGACACAGTCCCAGGAGTTGGACGAGCGCCGGGTTATTGCGCCAGAGGCCTTCAGTCGCGTGCTGCAAAGAGAGCCTCCTCGTGTTCCTCGAAGAACTCGAGCGCGCGGCGAACCGCGTGCACGACCGCGCGGGGCGTGATGGTCGCGCCGGTGAACTGGTCGAATGCACCGCCATCCTTGCGCACCGTCCAGCGCGCGCGCGGCGGGTCATCGAGCGAGCGCCCCGCGAATCCGTGTATCCAATCCGAGCGCGATGCGTCGATCGGATCACCGAGGCCCGGTGTTTCGCGATGCGTGAGCACGCGCACGCCAGACACGGTGCCATCCGCGTTCACGGCAACCAGCACGCGAATCGGTCCCGCATACCCGTCCGGCGCGGTCACGGCGAACATCGCAGCGACAGGTTCGCCGTCCTGGCGCGCGCGGTAGATGGTGACGGGGTCATCGCCGAGCCGCGAATCGCTTACCGTCATGGTGTCAGCGAGCGGGTCGTTGTCGTATCGCGCCGGGTCAACGATAAGCGCGAGCGAGTCGAGCAGCGCCTGGCGCTCGTTGGCTGAAATGCGATCGCGCGTCGAGTGCTCCGCGGTCGTGACGAGCACGGTACCCGCGAGCGCGAACGCAGCGAGCACGCCCGCCGCGATGACTGCGTTGCGTAGGTCAGCGCGCATGTTCGCCACGTGGGCCGAGGAAGTGGTCGAGCGCCGGCGCCGCCATGTTCATCAGCAGTACGGCGAACGCGACGCCTTCCGGGTAGTTGCCGAAACTGCGCAGAACCCAGATTAGCGTACCGATCCCGATGCCGTACACGATGCGACCGCGCGGCGTCGTTGCCGCGGTTACCGGGTCCGTCGCAATGAAGAATGCGCACAGCATCGTCGCGCCGCCGGCGAGGTGGAATGCGGGCGAGGCGAACCGTTCGGGGTCGAGCAACCAGAACGCGGTCGCGAGCAGCGCGAGGCTGCCAAGCACCGCGACGGGAATCGGCCAGCGAATCACGCGTTGTTGGAGCAACCATAGACCGCCCACCAGCACGGCGAGGGACAGCCATTCCCAACCAGCGCCCGCGAGCGCGCCGAACATCGGGTCGGCCATGATGGCGCTGACGGGCTCGCCAGTGGCGATGCCCGCGCGCAGGTCGTCGAGCGGCGTCGCGGCGGTAATGCCGTCGAATGGCGTCGGCCAGCGGGTCATCTCGACCGGAAACGAAATCAGCAATACGACATAGCCTGCCATCGCAGGATTGAACGGGTTGAAGCCGATGCCGCCGAATAGTTGTTTCGCGACGACGATCGCGAACAGCGTGCCGACGACCGGTATCCACCACGGCACCAGCGGGGGCAGGGCAAACGCGAGCAACACCGCGGTCACGGGTGCGCTGATGTCGAACAACGCGGGAGAAAGCGGGCGTGCGCGTAGCCTCAACATCACCGCTTCCGCGGCAAGCGCTGCGGCGACGGCGATTGCGCAGTTGATCAAGAGGCCCGGACCGAACAGCCAGACATGCACCGCGGCCGCAGGGACCAACGCGACGAGCACCTTCGTCATGATGGTCTGCACGTCGTTCATCGGTTCGCCTTTACGCGCGCGAGCGCGGCTTCGATCGCGGCCGGGTCCTGTTTTTTCTTCAGGCGCTCCTCGCGCTCTCGTTTCTCGTCGGCGAGGCGTTTGGCGCGCGCGTCGAACCGCCGTTTCGCGAGTTCGGCGCGGCTGCGCTCGTCGTCGCGCGCGCGAATCTCGTCTTTCGCCCAGCGGAACTGCGCGGCGAGTGGGATGTCGCTCGGGCAGACGGCGTCACATACGCCGCACTCGATGCAATCGAACAGCGCGTGGTCGCGCGCTTGGTCGAAGTCCCGCGCCCGCGCGAACCAGTGGAGCTGTTGGGGCAGTAGGTCGGCCGGGCATGCGTCTTCGCACGCGGTACACCGGATGCACGGCTGCGGTGATTTTTGGGTGCGATGGGTTTCAGCCATCACGCAATTCATCGCCTTCACGACCGGCACCGCGTCGCCGGGGAGTTCGAAGCCCATCATCGGGCCGCCCATTACGAGTCGTTCCGCGGATGCGGCGTATCCGCCGCACGCGGCGACGAGGTCAGCGATGGGCGTACCGAACAGCGCGTCGACGTTGCGCGGGTGTGCGGTCGCGTCGCCGGTGACCGTTACGATGCGTCGTGTGAGTGGTTCGCCGTCGAGCACCGCCGCGGCGACCGCGGCCGCAGTCGCGACGTTGTGGCACACGACGCCGACGTTCAGTGGCAAACCGCCACTCGGGACGCGCCGGCCCGTGACCGTGGCGATCAACTGCCGCTCGCCGCCCTGCGGATAAATCGCCGGAACGACCTGCGTCGAAATGTCGAAGCCGGGCGTGTAGGAGCGGCGCCTTCGCGCCGCGATTGCCGACTCGACCGCACCAATCGCTTCGGGCTTGTCTGCCTCCACCGCGATCACGCATCGCTCAGCCTGCAGCGCGTGTATCAGGATTTCGGCGCCCGCGACGACCTGCGCTGCGCGCTCGCGCATCAGCAGGTCATCACAGCTGATGTACGGCTCGCATTCCGCGCCGTTCAGAATCAGCGTGTCGACGGTCAACGCGGGATTCAACTTCACGTGCGTCGGGAACGCCGCGCCGCCGAGTCCGACGATGCCGGCGTCGCGCACGAGCGTGCGTAACTGCTCCGGCGTCAGCTCGCGCCAGTCCGGGTGTGCACGCAGGCCGTCCCAGTCGTGGTCGGACGCGTCGGTCTCGATCACGATGCACGGAGCGGCGAGGCCGGACGGATGCGCGACGGGCCTGGGTTCGATGGCGATGACGTTGCCGGACGCGGGCGCGTGCACAGGCGCGCTCAAATAGCCGTCGGCCTCGGCGAGCGGTTGGCCGCGCGCGACGCGGTCGCCGACGGCAACGCACGGCTTTGCGGCAGCGCCCATGTGTTGCGCGAGCGGCAACACGAGTTGCCGTGGACGTGGGCCCGGCATGATGGGGTCACGCGTCGACGCCGCCTTATGGCTCTCGAGCTTGAGGCCGCCGTGCATTTTCATGGTGAAGCGTCGCTCCCACCTGTCCTCACCACCGTCGGCGATGAGGATGGCGCTTCCGGCCAGCGCCACGCGGCGAGCTCGTCGTCGGCCGGGACGAGGTCGATGCAATCGACGGGGCACGGCGGCAGGCACAGCTCGCAGCCGGTGCATTCGGCGGCGATCACCGTGTGCATCTGTTTCGGCGCGCCGACGATCGCGTCGACCGGGCAGGCCTGGATGCAGAGCGTGCAGCCGATGCAGCGCGGCTCGTCGATTAGCGCGAGCACACGCGGCTTCTCGGCGCCGTTATCGGGGTTCAAATCCTTGGGTTCGCGGTCGAGAAGATCGGCGAGCGCGCGGATCGTCGCTTCGCCGCCCGGCGGACACTGATTGATGTCGGCGTCCCCGCGTACGATCGCTTCCGCATAGGGTCGGCAACCCGGAAAGGTGCATTGCCCGCACTGCGTCTGCGGCAGCAGCGCTTCGACCTGATCCGCGATCGGGTCGCCGTCGACACGGAAGCGCACAGCCGAGAAGCCGAGCAGCAGCCCGAACACGGCGGCGAGGCCGGTAATTGCGACGATGGCGCTCAGCATCTCAGCGCACCAACCCCGCGAAACCCATAAACGCCAGCGACATCATGCCCGCGGTCACGAGCGCGATTGCAGCGCCCTGGAACGCGACCGGCACGTCGGCGGCGGCAATTCGCTCGCGCATGGCGGCGAACGCGACCAGCACCATCGAGAAGCCGATGGCGGCACCGAAGCCGTACAGCGCCGATGACACGAGGCCGTGGTCCTCCTGCACATTCAGCAGCGCGACGCCGAGTACGGCGCAGTTGGTCGTGATCAGCGGCAGATAGATGCCGAGCACTTGGTGCAGCAACGGGCTCGTACGCTTGACGGCCATTTCCGTGAACTGCACGACCGCGGCGATCGCGAGGATGAAGGTGAGGGTGCGCAGGTACTCGAGGCCGAGCGGGACGAGCAACCAGGTGTGCAGCGCCCAGCCCGCGACCGACGACAGTGTCAGGACGAAGGTGGTCGCGAGCGCCATGCCACCCGCGGTCTCGAGCTTGCGTGAGACACCCATGAACGGGCACAGGCCAAGGAACTTGACGAGGACGAAGTTGTTGACGAGCACCGTGCCGACGAGCAGCAGTGCGTATTCGTTCACCACTTCACTTTACGCGCTGCCCGGGCTGCGCGCCGTCGTCGGGGGAGAGGATGAACAGGTCTTTGCCGCCCGGACCTGCCGCGAGCACCATGCCCTCGGATAGCCCGAAGCGCATCTTGCGCGGCGCGAGGTTCGCGACCATCACGGTGAGGCGCCCTTCGAGTTGTTCGGGGGTGTACGCGGACTTGATACCCGCGAACACGTTGCGTGTGGCGCCACCCAGATCGAGCGTGAGCTTGAGGAGCTTGTCGGCGCCCTCGACGTGTTCGGCCTTCACGATGCGCGCGACGCGCAGGTCCACTTTCATGAAGTCGTCGATCGTGCACTCGGGCGCAAGGTCGGCAGGGCCGGCGGTCGCGGCGGGGGAGGTTTCGGTCGAATCGGTCATCTTGGCCACCTGTGCGGGGTCAATTCGC
>CAYODZ010000018.1:0-10000 GCA_964402835.1 uncultured Gammaproteobacteria bacterium
GCCTTTTTTTTCGACGCAAATTGCACTGCTGAGAAACGGTCAGCGAGTCCTCGGCGTGTCGAACGCGCCACGATTTGGGGAGCGCGCGCACGCGGTCGTCGGCGGTGGGGCATGGATGGCGGGCGAGCGACTGCAGGTCTCCGCAACTTCGACGATCGGTGACGCGACGCTCTCGACGGGCAACTTACGCACGCTCGCCCGGTCGGATGGCTGGCTGGGGTTCGGCGATCTGGTCATCCGCGTGAATCGAATCCGTGGTTACGGCGACTTTTTTCATTATCATCAGTTGGCGGCCGGCGGGCTCGATGCGGTGCTGGAGTCGGATGTGAACATCCTCGACATCGCAGCGTTGACGACCATTGTCGAGGAAGCGGGTGGTCGCGTGACGGATATGCACGGTGAGCCGATCAGGATGGCGTCGACGTCGATCCTGGCGACGAATGGATTGCTGCACGACGAACTATTGGAGGCGTTGTGGAATTGATGCTCTATCAGGTGGACTCGTTCACTTCCAAGCCGTTCGCCGGTAACCCGGCCGCGGTGTGTCCGGTTGACGAGTGGCCGGAGGACCACCTGCTGCAGTCGATTGCCGCAGAGAACAACCTGTCAGAGACCGCGTTCGTGGGCCCGGGTGAAAATGGCCTCGCTATCCGCTGGTTCACGCCGACTTCGGAAGTCGACCTGTGCGGCCACGCGACGCTCGCTGCCGCGCGTGTGCTGTTCGCGCGTGACGCGGTCGAGGGCAACCGCGTCGAGTTCGAATCCCGCAGCGGTGTGCTAGCGGTCACGCGGCTCGATGACGGCCGCCTTGAGATGGATTTTCCGGCGTGGCCCGCGGAGCAGTTCGAAGTCACACCGGGCATCGCGCAGACGCTCGGCGCCGTGCCGCAGGAACTCTGGATCGCGAAATACTACATGGCGGTGTTCGACACGGAAGACGAAGTGCGCGCGTTGAAGCCGGACATGAACCGCGTGGTGCAGCTCGACTCGACCGGCCTCATCGTGACGGCACCGGGCCGCGACGTCGATTTCGTGTCGCGCTTCTTCGCGCCGCGCGTCGGTGTACCCGAAGACCCCGCGACGGGGTCCGCGCATTGCGCGCTCGCGCCTTACTGGGGCCAGCGCCTCGGCAAGACCTCGCTACGCGCGCGCCAAGTGTCGAAGCGGAGCGGCGACCTATGGTGCACCCTCGATGGCGACCGGGTCCGCATCGCCGGGCACGCAGTCGAGGTCATGTCCGGCGTCATCAAGATTCCTTAACGCGGCTGGTACACCGTGCCGCCTTCCCATGGAATCGCGGCGACGGGCACGCCGAACAGGCGCTGCAGATTATCCGCCGTCAGTATGTCGCGCGTTGGTCCGAGCAGCGTCTCCCCGTCGCCGAACATCAAAAGCAGCGAGTCGCAGAAGCGCGCGGCGAGGTTCACGTCGTGCAGTGTCATCGCGACCGCCTTGCCGCCATCCTTCGCGTAGCGTGCGAGCATCCGCAACAGGTCGATCTCGTGGTGCAGGTCGAGGTGGTTCGTCGGCTCGTCGAGCAAGTAGAGATCCGGATCCTGTGTGATGACGGTCGCGAGTGCGAGGCGTTGGCGTTCGCCGCCCGACAGCGTGTTCACCGCGCGGTGTTCGAGGTCTGCGAGGTCGACCGCAGCGAGTGCCGCGCGCGCGAGGCGGATGTCGTTCGCGCTCTCCCACTGCCAAAAGTCGAGGTGCGGATGACGGCCGATGAGCGCCGTTTCGAGTACAAGCGCCGGGAACGGGTCGTCATGTTCCTGCATCAACAGCCCGACTTGTTGGGCGATGCGGCGGCGCGACAATTGCTCAAGCGCAGCGCCGCGTAAGCGGACGGCACCCGTATCGGGCTCGCGCAACCCTGCAAGCGTATGCAGCAGTGTTGTTTTGCCGACGCCGTTTTGACCCAAGATACCGAGGCATTGGCCCGCGCGGAGTGCGAAGTCCATCCGTTCGCACACGCGCTTGCCGCCGATGCTGACGGTCAGCGCCTGCGTTTCCAGTAGCGGGCTGGGTGCGTGCGCGTTCACTGGCGGGCCCGATGCAGCAAGAACAAGAAGAGCGGCACGCCGATCAAGGCCATCACGACACCGACAGGGAGTTGCTGCGGTGCGACCGCGGTCCGCGCGAGCGTGTCCGCGACCATCAGTAGTGAGCCGCCGAGCAGTACCGAACCCGGCAACAGTCGCCGGTGGTCGGTACCCGTGACGAGGCGGAGCATGTGCGGCACGACGAGGCCGACGAAGCCGATCGCGCCCGCGAGCGTGACTGCGGTGGCAGTGAGAAGCGACGCGAGCACATAAAGGCCGACGTTGAGCGGGCGCACCGCGACGCCGAGCGCGCCGGCCTGCAGCTCACCGCGCGCGAGAATGTTGAGTTGGCGTGCAAACGGAAACGCGAGTAAGCAGCCGAAGGCGAGTACGGCGAGCGCGGTCCACGGCGGCGCCGTGCGTGACAAATCACCCATCAGCCAGAACAACATCGAGCGCAGGCTCGTATCGGGCCCGAGCGCCAGGAGCAGGCTAATCAGCGCGCCCCAGCCCGCTGCGAGTACGACGCCAGTGAGTAGCAGGCGTGCCGGCGTCCAGCCCCCACGGCCGTGCGCGAGCGCGAACACGAGCAAGGTCGACGCCAGCGCGCCGCCGAATGCGCCCCCGCCAATCCACGCGCCGCCGAGTCCGAGCATGATGGCGCCCAGTGCGCAGACCGCGGCACCGCCAGACACTCCGAGGATGTACGGGTCGGCCAGCGGATTGCGCAGGAGTACCTGCATCAACGCGCCAGCGAGCGCGAGCAGCGCGCCGGTCGCGAAGCCCGCGAGCGCGCGTGGAAGTCGGAGCTCGAGCACGACGGTTTGTGCGAGTGGATCGCCACGCCCGAGCAAGGCAGACAGTACTTCGGCGGGCGTGAGCGCGACGCTGCCCCAGCCGAGCGCGGCGATGAACGCGGCGGCGAGCAGAGCGGCGAGAACGCCGTAGAAGGGCAGGGCGGAAACACGGGGCATCAGGCGGAGCAGGTTAAACCACAACATGCCAAAATGCAGCGAATGATTGACGCCGATGGATTCCGTAGCAATGTAGGCATCGTGCTGTTTAACGCGGAGCGTAAGGTGTTCTGGGGCCAGCGCGTCGGCCGTGGCGGCTGGCAATTCCCCCAAGGTGGCATCGCCGAGGGGGAGTCGCTCGTCGACGCCATGTACCGTGAGCTTGGCGAGGAAATTGGGCTCGGCCGCGATGATGTCGAAGAAATCGGGCGGACACGACGCTGGCTACGCTATCGCTTACCCCCCAAGTATCGACAGCGCGCGCGGCAGCCACTCTGTATCGGACAGAAGCAGATTTGGTTTCTGTTGCGCCTCGTCGCGGACGATGCGGCGATCCGGCTCGATACGGACACGCCGGAATTCGAGCAGTGGCGCTGGGTCGATTACTCCGTGCCCGCCACGGAAGTGATTTTCTTCAAACGACGGGTGTATCAGCGCGCCCTCGAGCAATTTCATCCGATGATATTCGGTGATTAATACTATTGCGAACGATTCGCATTTAGATTAAGGTTCTCCACCAGTCATTCACTGGAACAAGGAACCGCCCTTATGCCGTCTCGTTTGTCCGCCCTCGCCGCCGCGCTGCTCGGCGCCGTCGCAACCTCGTCATTCGCCCAGACCATCACGGAGTTCGATCGCCTGTCGGTCGTCGGCAACCGCGACGAAATCAATCGCATCGCGGGTTCCGCCCATGTGATCACCGCCGAGGAACTCGAGCGGTTCTCGTATTCGGACATCCATCGAATCCTGCGCGTTGTGCCGGGGTTGTACATCGTGGAGGAGGAAGGGCTCGGATTGCGGCCGAACGTGGGTATGCGCGGGTCTGGCACCGACCGCAGCGCGCGGATTACGCTCCTTGAGGACGGCGTGCTCGTGGCGCCCGCGCCCTATGCCGCACCGGCGGCGTATTACTTCCCGACCGCCGCGCGCATGTCGGGCGTCGAGGTCCGCAAGGGCTCGGCGTCAATCAAACATGGTCCCTATACGGTCGGCGGCGCGCTGAATCTCTTGTCGACACCGATTCCTGCGGAATGGTCGGGTCAGGTCGCGGCGGACGCGGGCACCGATGGCACCCGAAACCTACATGCGTGGGTCGGCGGCGACGCCGACGGGTTTGGTTGGCTCGTCGAAACCGTTCAGCAACAGACGGATGGGTTCAAGCAGCTCGACTCGGGTGGCGACACCGGCTTCTCGCTGTCCGATTACCTCGTGAAATTCCGATACGCGCCTGTCGGGAGTGACCACGGCCTCGAGCTCAAACTCGGCGCGACGCGCCAGGACGGCGATGAGACCTACGTCGGTCTCACCTTGGACGACTTCGAAGCGACGCCGTATCGGCGCTACGCGGGGTCGCAGATCGACCACATCGACACGGAGCATGAGCAGTACCAGCTGCGACACGACTGGCGCATCAACGCCGACGTCGACCTGACGACCGTCGCGTACCGCAACAATTTCGCGCGCGCGTGGTACAAGCTGGGCAGCGTTGGCGGGCGGGGCGTTGCGGCGATTCTTGAAGATCCGACCACCTACGCGGCCGAATACGATTGGCTGACCGGTGCGACGAGTCCCGACGACGCGTTCGCGGTCCGTAACAACAACCGCGCGTATTACGGCCAAGGTCTCCAAAGCGTACTCGGTTGGCGCATCGCCACCAGCGGCGTTCACCATGACGTCGAGGTCGGGTTGCGGGTGCATTCCGACCAAGAAGACCGGCTGCAGGAAGACGACGGCTACCGGATGGAGAACGGCGTGATGGTGCTGACGAGCGCGGGCGCGCCGGGCACCAATGCGAACCGTGTGGCCGATGCCGACGTCGTCGCGCTGTTCGTGCAGGACGAAATCCGTGCGGGCGCCTGGACGATCACACCGGGATTGCGTCACGAACGAATTCGGGGCACGCGCACCGAGTACGCAGCCAACGACCCGACGCGTGCGGGCGGCCCGACCGGCGTACGCCGAAGCGAGGAGAGCATCACGATTCCCGGTATCGGCGTCAATCGCGAAATCGGTGGCGGTCATTTTGCGTTCGCGAGCGTGCACCGCGGCTTCACACCCTCCGCACCGGGCAGTACGTCCGACGCCGAAGAGAGCACGAACTATGAATTCGGATGGCGTTGGTCGCGCGGCATGGCGCGGGCCGAAGTGGTGGGGTTCTACAACGATTACACGAATCTCGTCGGAACCTGCACGGCATCGACCGGTGGCGGTTGCGTAATCGGCGACCAGTTCGATGGGGGCGAGGTCGCGATGCAGGGTCTCGAGGCGCAAGCAGGTTGGCGCTGGCAGGCCGGCGCGTTCCAGATTCCCGTCAACTTCAGCTATACGCTGACCGACGCGGAGTTCGAGACGAGTTTCGATAGCGCGTTCGGGGAATTCGGCACCGTTGAGCGGGGTGACGAACTGCCGTACTTGCCGCCACACCAAGCACGCATCGGCGTTGGCCTCGAGCAGTCTCGCTGGCAGCTCCACTTCGGCGCGGCCTGGGTCGACGAAATGCGGACGACGGCCGGCACCGGACGCGCACCGCGCACGGAGCGTACCGACAGCTATGTGGTGCTCGATCTCGCAGGGCAGGTTCAGTTACGGCCGAACATCGCGCTGTATGCACGCGTCGACAATTTATTGGACAACGACTATCTGGTCGCGTGGCGGCCGGCCGGCGCACGGCCCGGAAAGCCGCGCTCGGTCATCGCGGGCCTGCGGTGGGGGTTTTAATCTAATTGACAATCATTCGCATTCGTAATTAAATACGCGCATGTACATTTGCATCTGCCATGCGGTGACCGATCGTGAAATCAAAGCCGCGCGCGAGCGCGGCATCACGACGCTCCCCGCGCTTAGCGAGGCGACTGGCGCCACCTCCTGTTGCGGTGCGTGTGTGGAGGAAGCCCACGAATTGCTCACGGGAGATGGCCGTTGCGAGCGCGACGATTGCTGTAAAGCGGCGTGAGGCATTGTCCGCGCCGCGCGGCGTTGTTATAACAAGCCGATGAAAGGCGACCCGAAAACCATCGCGCACCTGAACAAGGTGCTGCAGAACGAACTCACCGCAATCAACCAATATTTCCTGCACGCGCGGATGTTCAGGAACTGGGGTTTGAAGTCGCTGGGTGAGCACGAGTACGAAGAATCCATCGATGAAATGAAGCACGCGGATCGGCTCGTCGAGCGCGTGCTGTTCCTCGAGGGCCTGCCGAACCTACAGGACCTCGGCAAGTTGTCGATTGGCGAGGACACGGTCGAGTGCCTGCAAGCGGACCTCAAGCTTGAGCGCGCTGGCATCCCGGACCTGAAAGAAGCGATTGCGTATTGCGAGGGCGCAGGCGACTACGTGTCGCGTGAGCTGTTCGAAGACATCCTCGAGAACGAAGAGGAACACATCGACTGGCTCGAGACGCAGCTCGATCTCGTGGAGAAAATAGGTCTGCAGAACTGGCTGCAATCCCAGATCTAAGGTTTCACCACCGCGAGCAGAACGATCGCGACCAGTAGTACCCCCGGAATCTCGTTAAACCAACGGAACCAGCGTGCCGAGCGCAGGTTGCGTTGTGCGCGGAACGCCCGAATGTAAGCCCAGCACCAGCCGTGATACGCGACCAGCAACGCGACCAGCGCGAGCTTCGCGTGCAGCCAGGCCGCGTCCGAGAGTGCATTGCTCCAGTAGCCGACTAGCAGCCAGGTGCCGAACAGGAGGGTCAATGCGGCACCGATCGACATGATTGCGAACAGGCGCGATTCCATCGTGCACAGGCGACGGTGGCCCGCCTCATCGGCGCAGTCGGCGTGATAAACGAACAACCGCGGCAAATAGAACAAGCCGGCGAACCAAGTCACCATGAAGACGATGTGCAATGCCTTGAGCCACAACATGCGCTTATCATAGCGGGATGAGCGCGCCCCGGTTGATAGTTCGTGTCCACGACCCCCGTCGTACCGCGATCCGTATTGCGCTGGTCGCGGTCCTCGTCGTCGTCGCCGGATGGGCGTTGTTCGCGGCTGGCAGGACCGCAGCCGAAGACGACCGTCGCATCGCGCGCGATGCCGAGCGGGCTCGTGGCGAGGCTGCTGCGCTCATCAGCGATTTGCGTGAACGCCTCGCGATTGCAGAGCGCTCCGGTCAGGTCGATCGCCAAGCGCACGATGAACTGCGCCGGACGCTGGATGGCCTCAACGGCGAGATCCTACAGTTGCGCGAGGAACTCGCGTTCTACCGCGGCATCGTTTCGCCGTCGGACGCGCGCCGTGGTGTTCGAATCCACGATCTTGAGATCGATGGTGCGGGTGACTCGTGGCGTTACCGCCTGATGTTGATTCAAGCGATGCAGCACGATAGACAGGCGCAGGGCAGCGCTAGGTTGACGGTGTTGGGTACGGCAGCGGGCAGTCCCGCGAACTTCGAAGTCAACGCAGCGGGTACCGCGTACGACTTCCGTTATTTCCAAGGGCTCGACGGTGATATCCTGCTGCCGCAGGGGTTTACCCCGGACCGGATCGAAGTCGTGTTGCAGCCGCGCTCGGAGCGCGAGTCCGCAATACAGCAGACTTTCGACTGGCCGGGTGCGGTCAACATCGGGGGATAGGTAATGTGGGGCTCTTCCAAACATAAGCGCCAGAACACGCGGATCGATACGCTGGTTGGTCGCAACACCGAGGTCGTCGGCGACATCGCATTCAGCGGCGGATTACACGTCGACGGACGGGTCAACGGCAACATCGTGGCGGCGACCGACACCAACGCGACGGTCAGCATCAGCGAGCACGGCGAAGTCGAGGGCGAGGTCCGTGTCCCGCACGTTGTCGTGAATGGCAAGGTGCTTGGTGATGTTTACGCGTCCGACCGGCTCGAACTCGCGCCGAATGCGCGCGTCGCCGGCAACGTTTTTTACAATCTCATCGAAATGGCCGCAGGTGCCGAGGTCAACGGCAAACTCGTCCATCAGCCCGGCGGCCCGAAGCTGCTCGAGCTCCATCGTGGCGACCCTGACCGCGGGAGCGGCACGGGCACGGTATAATGGCCGCCATGAGTACACCTGCCATCCAGAATGCCCCGCCGCCACTCGTTTTTACCGACGCCGCGGCGCATAAAGTGAAATCGCTCATCGACGAGGAAGATAACCCGTCGCTGAAACTGCGTGTTTTCGTTTCAGGCGGTGGCTGTTCGGGCTTCCAATACGGCTTCACATTCGACGAGGAAGTCGGTGACGGCGACATGCAGGTTGAGAACGCCGGCGTGACGCTGCTCGTAGACGCGATGAGTTTCCAGTACCTCGCCGGCGGTGAGATTGATTACGCCGAAGGGCTTGAGGGTGCGCAGTTCATCATCCGCAATCCGAACGCGACCACGACCTGTGGCTGCGGCAGCTCCTTCTCCGCCTAAAAACTTCTCGGCGGGAGCCATACACCGCCTAACACCGCCGCCGCGCCGCCGGTTACCGCTTTGAGACCGTGCGGCGACCGTGCGTGAATTCGTTCGCGCGCGAGCCACGCGAACAGCATCGCTTCGACGAAATCGGGATCGACACCGTGTGCTGCCGTCGACTCGACGGGCAGCGCACCCGAGAGCGAGGCGATGCGCGCCATCAGGTGATCGTTGTGAACGCCGCCACCGCACACCAGTAAGCGTGCCGCGTCCCGCGCGCGTTGCGCGAGCGCGTCCGCGACGAGGGACGCTGTGAACTCGGTGAGCGTCGCCTGGACGTCCGCGGGCTCGGCGCCGTTGTCGCCGAGTAATCCATCGAGCCATGCGGCGCTGAAGTACTCACGGCCGGTGCTCTTCGGCGGCGGTTGTGACAAGTACGGGTCGCGTTTAAGCCGCGACAATAGAGCGGTAATCGGCCGTCCACTCGCCGCAAATGCGCCGCCCGCGTCGTACGCGCCGTACCCGTTGCGGCTGGCCCAAAGGTCGAGCAGCGTGTTCGCGGGACCGATATCGAATCCCGTCACCGCGCCGCCGCGCTCCAATACCGTCAGATTCGCGATGCCGCCGAGGTTGAGCACGGCGCGCGTCTCCTCCGGATGGCCAAACAATGCAGCGTGGTAGAGCGGTGCAAGGGGGGCGCCTTGCCCACCAGACGCGACGTCCGCGCGGCGAAAATCGGCGACAACCGGGATGCCGGTCCGTGCCGCAATGCGATTCGGATCGCCGATTTGCAGTGTCGCGGACGGGGATTCGCCGAGGTAGTGGCCGAGCGTCTGGCCGTGGCTCCCGATTCCAGACACTGCAGCGGCGTCGACATGGGCTGCGTCCATTAGCGCGGTCGCCGCTGATGCGAACGCTTCGCCGACCCGTGCGTCCAGTTGTGCGAGCGCCGCAAGCGGACACTGCTGTGCGCACACCGCGCGCTCGATCTCGGTGCGCAGGTCGTCCGAATACGGATGTGAAAGTGCGTGGACGAGCGTCGCGTCCGGGTATTCGTCGTCGAATGAAACAAGTGCGGCGTCAATGCCGTCCGCGCTGGTCCCCGAGATCAGACCGATGAACAACGCGCTCACGAGCGGTCGCCTAACCCGCGTCGGCGGGTTGGCCGATGGCGAATTGGCGTCCTTCGATCGACAGCACTTGCAGGTGCGCGAGCAGCGGTGTCGCGTAAGCGGCGAAGCGCACGTGGTGTTCGGTCGGCAGCGGCGCCGCGTCAGGCAGCCGCACCGTGACGGGATTGCGGTGTACCCCGTTCAAGCGGAATTCGTAGTGCAGATGTGGACCGGTCGCGAGCCCGGTCATGCCAACGTGACCAATCAATTGCCCCTGGCGCACGCGCGTACCGTTCGTGACGCCCGGGGCAAAACGCGATAGGTGTGCGTACAGCGTTGTGATGTTTCCACCGTGCTGGATCTCCACGGTGTTGCCGGTCCCGCGCCGGTTACCGCGGAATACTACGCGGCCGTCGCCTGCGGCATAAATTCGCGTACCCGTCGGTGCCGCGTAGTCCACGCCGCGATGCG
>CAYODZ010000019.1:0-5328 GCA_964402835.1 uncultured Gammaproteobacteria bacterium
TGCACGACGGCAACCAGCGCGCGATGGATGTTTACCTGCGCTTAGGGATGGTGGACGCCGCGTACCGAATCCTGGAAACGCCGGAAAAGTAGCTTCAGCCGGTGGCCCGGCCATCGCGACGCCAAGAGCGTCGCTCCCACCTGAATCTCCACGCGCTGTGCAAGAACAGGTGGGAGCGGCGCTCCGCGCCGCGAATGAATCAGCGCCAGCGCTTGGCCAGCGACTCCATCAACTCAACACCGAGCGCCTGCGCAGCATCGCCAACCGTCGGCAATTCTTCATACGCCTGATATCCGGTCGAACTCGCCACATACACACGGCGCGGGTCATCGACGCCGTCGCCGAAAGTCGTCACGGTCGTAATCAAACGCCCGGACTTGAGGTCTTTGACTTGCGCGCGAAACTCATAACCGACCGGTGACTCGCTACTGCGTACGACCCAAAGCTCCATCAACAGGTCCGCGTACTGGTCGAGCGCCTGCATTTCGAGCGTGCGCGCCGAGGTCTGCGAATTACCGAGCATCTCATCGCCCGATGCCGCTTGGCGCCGCATCACGACAGCCCGGTCAATCAGGTTCACGCGCGCGTCGAGCAGCATGTCGGCGATCGCCTGCTCGAACTCCCACATCCAGCGCTCACCCGGACCCACGCGTCCACCGTCGCTGTTTGCGTACTGGCGAGAAATCGCGATGCCGCCCGCACGGTCAGTGCGTTCGCCGCCCTTCACTTCTCGGCTCTGCCCTTCGATCGCGATGCGCTCGCTGGCGACCCATTCCTGAACCTCGGCAGATAGCTCGCGATTGAAGAACACCATCACGCGCGGGGATTCTTGCGCCGCATACGCGGCTGCGAAATCCCGGACGACCTTGTCGAGGTCAACGGCGGCTTCCGTCTCAGGCTGCGCCATCATCGTGGTCTCGCCCGGCAGGTCGCCCGCGCTCGTGCGGCTCGATGGCGGCGGCGGAACACGACCGGCCGGTGTCTCCTCGGTCATTTGTGCATACACAGGCGAGGCCGCGAGTGCGAGGACCAGCAAAGCAGGCAGCGCTCTCATGTTCAGCGACCCTCGCGGATTTCGATCAGGAAGTGCGCAACATCATGCACGCGGGTCGATGCTTCGCGATAGCTGTTCACCGAATTCGCCTCGAGATACACGCGTTGCCACGCGGTCGGGCCCTCAACGGGGACCTTGTCTGCGTCGAAGAACTGGATCCGCGCCTCGATTTGCAACGGGTAGTCGGTGCGGTTACGAATGACCGCAAAGCCCTCGACCGTGCCGGTCGGGCTGCGACGCGCGCCTTGCGATTCAATCGCAATCTTGCCGCCGCGACGGTTCTGCAGTGAGTCATCGAGGATCACCACGCGGTCGTACTGGACGGTCGCGTTCGGTGCGCGCGAATCGTCGACTCGGATACCCGGCGATGCGCCTTCGTCGACCGCGCAGGCCGTGAATGCCAATGCCGAAACTGCCACCACTGCAAAGCGACCGAGACTACCCATGATGCCCCCTAGTTTTCGATTGAATAACGGGATCTGACCCAAACCAAACCGTTGCCGCGCTTGTCCCAATGAACCTCGGCGTCACCGCCAAGACCCGACACGGGATTGCCGGCACGGTCGAGATACTGAACGCCCCACTCGGGCTGCGCGTCACGGGCGAGCTTGCGGCTCGACACGTGGACCGCATCCGGCAGGTTGTCCCAATAACGCGTGTCCGCCTGCGGCTTCGAACGCGCGGACAACGCGAGCGCGACGATACCGACCGCGCCGACAACGTTCGCGGTACCGCTGCTGCCACTGCTGTAGTAGCTTTGGTTCTCCGAAATCGCCGCGGACGCCCCCGTCAGCACGCTGCCAAGGCCTTCGGTGGTTTTACGGAACTGAAGCTGGCCGTCGAGGATCGCGTCGACCGGTCGGCCACCCCGCGTGCTCGCCTGCCAGAAAATGTCTTCAAGCGGATACAGCGGCTCATTGCCGTCCGGCGTGACCAACGCCGCGCGCTGTTCGGTGAATCGCTTGCCGCGACGGTACACGAGCTTCGCGTGCCCGATGCCGTCGGCGAGCTTGCGCGGCGACGGGCCGCTTTCTGCGATGACCAGGACGTTGTCGCCTTCGGCCGGTAACGGCAAATCGGGCCGCAGCACGCGCGCTTCAGCGAACGACTCGGCAGCCAGCGATTCGTCGCCAAGCAGGTACGAGCTCCAACCGTCGAGATACAGCAGCATCGCAAAATCCGCACGGTGCTGTTCTTCTTCCGCGAACGCGTCCTGCAACAGGCCGGCCCGGAAGCTCGAGCGCGCGGTGTCGTATTCGCCATCCATGAGGTCAAGCAGCCCGCGATAGTAGAACGCCATCGCGCGTTCGTACGGCTCACCGCGGAAATCTTTTGAGCCTTCCTCGATCCACAAGCTCCGCGCGCGCGCTGCGCTTTCGCTGTCGGCGTACACGCTCGTGATGATGCCGAGCGCCTGGTCGAATGACTGCGCGG
Source organism: uncultured Gammaproteobacteria bacterium (assembly GCA_964402835.1). Lineage (GTDB taxonomy): Bacteria > Pseudomonadota > Gammaproteobacteria > Natronospirales > JAIVGZ01 > JAIVGZ01. The sequence goes on from CAYODZ010000019.1 coordinate 2,489, forward strand.
CGACGTCGTGTTGGCCGATTTCCATGGCCTTGACGCCGAGACGAAGGTGGTTCAACACGAAGTTGCGATCCCCCTCCTGCAACAATTGCTGCACGACGGGCTGCAGACGAGGATCAAACTCGTCCTGCGAAAAAACCGCCGCCGGCAGGCTCAGAGCCAGCACGGCGGCGACGGCCTTAACGATAAATGATGTCATCCTGCGCCGATTTCCGCATTTCGTAGATTCCAGACCAGACGATGGTGCCGTATTCAAGGTCAACCATCTCGAAGATCACCTGGTGGTAGCGCGATGCTTCGCCGCTGCGCGTATCCATCGCATCGAGTGACGTGATGCGGCCGCCGAGGCGGAAGTCCGCACCCGCAGTCGCCTGCGTCTGACGGATGGTGCCGGAATCGGTGACGCCCGAGCGCTTGAGGTCTCGTTCAGATTCCACCATGTCCGAGTAGTGCCGGCCGACGAACACCATGCGACCATTCGCCGCGCGGTTCAGTTCGACACGCAGGCGGTCGGTGATGGAGTTCTTGTTGATACGCGACGAACTCTCGTTCCGGAAGTACTCGGAATCGATGATGATGCGCGGCGACGGTGAGCGACCCGCGAGCTGCGGGTTCTGCATCATGTCGCGCATCATCCGGTCGGTCATGCTGACCAGGTCCTGAGACTCAAGGCCGATACCCTGCACGCGACCCGAAGTACCCGGATCTTCATACACGGTCGAGCGACCCGCGCTATTGTTCACGCGCGTACCGCCGCAGGCGGACACGGTCACTACCGCGACCAGCGCGATAGCTAGTGGTTTCAAGTTCATCGCGTTACTCCCTTACTGGACGAGGCGTGAAGCGTTCTGAATCGCCGGCATGTACGCGGTCTGCAGCTCCGGGTAAATCTCCCAGGTCGCTTCGAGCACCTGCTGGTAATCCGGGTGTGCCGAGTGGTGTGCGTAGATGTAGACGGCGAGGTCCTGAATCGTGTTGAACGACAGGTCCGACGTTTCCTTGATGTAGTCCCAACCACCCGACGCCTCGATGGCAATCTTGCGACCGGCTGCATCACCGACTTTCTGACCGAGCATGCCGCCGAAGAACGGTACGTTCTCCATCAGCTTGCGGCCCGCGTACGCGCCGGCTTGCGAGCCGATCGCGGCGCCGAGCTTGGCGTTGACCGCCTTGTCCACCCAGCCGGCGACAACGCCGTCTTCGGTGTACGGCGACATGAATTCACCGGTGTTTCCATAAATCGGTTGCGGCGCGACGGCCGCAAGCTGCGCGGGCTGCGCGAGCTGAGGGCCCGCCATGCCGGCACAACCGGAGAGAAGAACGACAGCAAAAAGAATCGACAGACCTTTGGCCTTGTGCGCAATCATGGACAGCCCCCAATTATTGTTAGTGTTACTGACCCGTTACCGCTGCTTGCAAAATGTATCGCGTTATTCTGGTTTCAGCAACGGAAAAAGTAGCACATCGCGAATCGATGATTGACCAGTGAGGAGCATCACCAGACGATCAACGCCAATCCCGAGTCCCGCGGTCGGCGGCAGCCCGTGTTCGAGCGCACGAATGTAGTCATCATCGAAAAACATGGCCTCAATATCCCCCGCTTCCTTGTTCGCGACCTGCTCGCGGAATCGCGCCGCCTGATCGTCGGGGTCGTTCAATTCCGAGAATCCGTTCGCGATTTCGCGGCCGCCGACGAAGAATTCGAAGCGGTCGGTCACCGACGGGTCGTCGTCATTGCGACGCGCCAGCGGCGAGACCTCGGTCGGGTAGCGGGTGATGAACGTCGGCGCGAGAAGCCGCGACTCGACCGTCTTCTCGAACAATTCATACTGGAGTCGACCCGCGCCCGCCCGGTCGTCGGTCTTGATGCCCGCTTTGGCACATGCGTCCCGAAGGTACGCAACCTCGTCGAGACGCGCCCCGTCGAGATCCGGGTTGTGCGCGATTAGTGCTTCCTTAAGCGTGATGCGCGCGAACGGCGGCCCAAGATCGACGGACTGGTCCTGCCAGGTCAGTTGCTGGGTCCCGCAGAGTGCCTCGGCCGCGCCCCGCACCAGCGTCTCGGTGAGATCCATCAAGTCGGTGTAGTCCGCATACGCTTGATAGAGCTCGAGCATCGTGAATTCGGGGTTATGCCGCGTGGATACCCCCTCGTTGCGGAAACTGCGGTTGATTTCGTACACGCGCTCGAAGCCGCCCACGACCAGTCGCTTCAGGTACAGCTCCGGTGCGATGCGCAGGTACAGGTCGATGTCGAGCGCATTGTGGTGCGTGATGAACGGGCGCGCGGTCGCGCCGCCCGGAATCGGTTGCATCATCGGCGTCTCGACTTCCATGAAACCGAGCGCATCCATGAACTGACGGATGTGGCGGACGATGCGCGTCCGCATCTCGAACACGGCGCGCGCATCGTCGTTCACGATCAGGTCGACATAGCGCTGCCGGAACCGCGTCTCCTGGTCAGACAGGCCGTGCCATTTATCCGGCAGCGGTCTGAGCGCTTTGCTCAACAACTGCAGCTTGTCGACACGGATCGAGAGTTCGCCCGCCTTCGTGCGCATCACCGTGCCTTCGACGCCGACGATGTCACCGACATCCCAGGTCTTGAAGTCAGCGTAGGCTCCGTCCCCGACCGCGGCGCCCTGCACGAACAGCTGGATCGTACCGGTCATGTCCTTTAGAGACGCGAAGCTCGCTTTACCCATCACGCGCTTCGCCATCATGCGGCCCGCGACCGCGACGCGTACGGAGTCGGCATCGAGCGCCTCCGCGTCCTTGTCGCCGTAGAATCCTTGTAGCTCGCCGGCGTGCGCGTTGCGACGGAACCCGTTCGGGTACGCATT